>JBCDAH010000079.1:0-22407 GCA_039186015.1 Pseudomonadota bacterium | reverse complement strand
CGTTGTGCCGCTGCGCAGTTTCGTAGGCAGACCCTCATGTGCGATTCCCACGCCAACCGCTTTGCAAAGCTTGCCTTGCCGCTGCTTCCGACCGCTGACCATGCCAGCCCGCAACCATCAAGTCCTGTTCGCGATCGGCGTCGTCTCAAGATCTGGGAAATGCGTGACCATCTCGGGTGCTCAGTCATCGGAACCTGTTTGGCTGAGTCTGATCTCAAGAAGATCCTCAGAAAGCTGAAGGTGCAGGTTCCCCCCAATTTGCCGTCGCACGACCTGCACTCGCAGTTCGTCGAGGCGGTTGAGAAAGACTGTCCTCTCGCGCGGGCCGTCCAGAAACTGCTTGATCGCCGGCATGAGACCATCATTCGGTTGGTGGGACGCACAACGTGCGAACAGGATTTGAATGACATCTGGGATCGCGCATATCAGTCGGGCAGGATTCCTGGTGCATATTGGGCGTTTCAGACACACGCACACATCTCAGACGCGTTGTTCAGGCGGATCTTCGGAGAAGTCCATATGCTGAGCCACGTGCTCGGCCGCACCACACATGCCACAGCCCAAAAGGCCTCGGAGCTGGAGGCGCGCATTGCCGATCTCGAAGGCACGTTAGCGCGCCGGTCGCGCATGCAACGCGAAAGCTTGGCTGAAAGAGACAGCCGCATTGCGCATCTTGAAACTGCGTTATCGGACCTGCGTGGCTCAATGGCTGTGCAGACACCGACGACAAACGCGGCACCTGCGGGCAAAGTCGCGATCCAGCATAACAAGCCGGCGCGGGTGTTGATCGCGGCGAGAGAGCGGGCGCGTCGTGCGGAAGCCCAGGTTGCAGAACTCCAGGCTGAGGTGCATCGGCTCAAGTGCCGACAAAAGACGCTAACCACAAAGGTCGCGGTCCACGACGATATCGTTGACTGTCCCGGAGCCAACGCGTGTCAGCTGAGTGTGCCGTCGGGTGAAACTCTGAGAGTCCTCTATCTCGGCGGTCGTACAGGCGCTGTCGAAAATTTGCGCATGATTGCCGAGCGCGCGTCTGCCGAATTCCAGCATCATGATGGTGGAAAGCAAGAAGCTGTCGGTCGTATCCCGGATCTCATCAAGGGGTGCCACGTCGTATTCTGCCCCGTGAATTGCATCAGTCATCGCGCATGCCTGTTGGCAAAGGAGCATTGTCGCAAACTCGACAAGGGTTTTGTGCCGTTGCGATCCGCGGGCAGCACATCGTTTGAACGGGCGCTGAAAGAGCTGCGTGTAACGGATTGAAGGCAACCGCAGTCTCACGCGTTTCAGATTGAGCTCGAACCATCCCACACGCTCACCTATTGGCACGATCCTAGAATTCGTCGGGCGGAGGTGCCGGCCAGTGGCGTGATTCCGCCTATCGCGGAAATGATCTAAGACTGGCAAATGAATATTCAGCAGATCAGTACCTTCGTCTGGGTCATCAAGCTCGGCGGTTTCCGCCGCGCAGCCGATAAACTCAATGCGTCGCAAGGCGCGATTTCGGCGCGGATTGCAGCGCTTGAGGAGCAACTCGGGCATGTACTGTTGGAGCGGGGTTCCGGTGGCATTCGGCCAACGCCGAAGGGCTGCGAGTTCCTCGCATATGCAGAACAGGTTCTGCGTCTTACCGACGACGTACAAACACGACTTGCCCGCCCTGATCATATGCGCGGTACGCTGAGGTTGGGCGTCAGCGAGACAATCGTGCACAGCTGGCTGCCGATATTCCTATCCGAGTTCGCGACGTCTTATCCGCGTATCGAACTCGACCTGTCCGTCGATGTTACGGTGAACCTGCGGGACGCGCTGCTGGGTCGCTCCATTGATCTGGCCTTTCTTCTCGGACCTGTCTCTGAATTCAGCGTCACGAACGTTAAGCTTGCCTCGTTCGAAATGGGCTGGCTGGCAGGTCCGAAAACGGCAAGTGGTTTTGGGCGCAGTAAACGCGATGAGCTGTTGTCGGAGACCCCAATTGTTACGTTTGCGCGCAACACAAGACCGTTCAACGATGTCCGTGTATCCGTTTGCAAACTTGGCTTTCCCACTGTTCGCATCTTTCCAACGACATCGCTGGCAGCAGGCTACCAGATGGTGCGCCATGACGTGGCAATTGGCGCCTTACCGATCGAGCTGATCGCTCAGCCAGTCGGCTCTCTGTCCATCACACCAATTGACATTGGGCTGAAGCTGAAGCCGCTGAGCTTCACTGCGTCATATGTTGGCGATCCGCCCAACGGTTTGGCGGCCGAAGCCGCCGCAATGGCTGAAAAAATAGCGGCAAGACCTCGGTCTTAATGATCGAAAAAACCAATCAAATTTGAGCAAGATAATCCGTTTGACTTGATCGGTATCCCACCCTCAGACTTCGTGAAAATTGGCACGAGCCGCTCACAGAGGCTGTCAGTTCAGGGAGGGCTGCATGGCAGATGCCGCGATTACAGGCAGCGAGACTGTCACGCACGATGGATTGAAGGCCAGAAGCGTTGGCGACGTCCGTGCGGCAATCCGGCGAGGTGCGTACCGCGCGCACACGGCCGGACTTGCCAAGGGGCGGTTGCAGGCCAATCTGGTTGTGTTGCCGGAGGTTGAAGCGCTCGATTTCGCGCGTTTTTGCCAGCGTAATCCCAAGCCGTGCCCGCTTGTCGGCATGACTGACACCGGCAGCGCACTGATGGCGACACTCGGTTCCGATCTCGATATTCGCACAGATATTCCAAAGTACAATGTCTATCGCGACGGCGAACTCGTCGACCAACCAACTGATATCCGCGACTTGTGGCGTGACGACTTCGTCGCGTTTGCGATTGGTTGCTCGTTCACGTTCGAACACGCGCTCATGTGTGCCGGCGTGCCGATGTTTCATATTGAGGACAACCGTACGGTCCCGATGTTTCGAACGTCGCTGCGCACGGTTCCGGCTGGCAAGTTCGGCGGCGGCATGGTCGTTAGCATGCGTCCCGTGAGACAGAGTCAGCTTGAGATGGTCGCTGAGATCTGCCGGCGTTATCCGCAGGCGCATGGAACACCGATCCATGTTGGCGACGGCGCCGAAATCGGTATTTCCGATCTGTCAAAACCAGACTGGGGAACGCCGACGCCGGTGCCACCCGAGCATGTGCCCGTTTTCTGGGGGTGTGGTGTCACACCGCAGAATGCAGTCGTCAACGCGCGACTGCCGCTGTGCATCACGCACACACCGGGCTGCATGATCGTGACAGATGTCGCGGAAGGCGCCGATCCCCCGGTTCTTGCCGCATAAGCCGACTTCCGTCCCGAGCGCATCGGCCACGGTGCCTCTCAATCAAGGAGAACATTGATGTTAAGAACACTTGGCCTCGCAGCGGGGGCGGCGCTCGCTGCAAGCCTTGCCGCGCCAGCACTTGCGCAAGATGCGCCGGTAACGATCAAGGCCGTTGGCACGTGGGGGAACCTGACGAACTTCAAAAAACATGAAGGGCCATTCTGGAATAAGACGATTGCGGAAGCGACAGGTGGCAAAATCATTGGAGACATCAAGCCTCAGACTGAGCTTGGCTTGAAGGGCTTCGAAATCATGCGCTTGGTAAAACTGGGCGTATTCGATTACGCCTATGGCCTGCCTGGATACGTTGCTGCTGAAAATGCGGTGTTTGAAGGCGGAGACCTGTCAGCCGTCACTCAGGATATTGAAACGCAGCGCAAGGTCGCTGAAGCTTACTTCCCGATTTTGGAAAAGGCGTTCGCCGAAATCTATAATGCGAAGCTTCTGCAGCTCTATCCGTTCCCGAGCCAAATGCTCTGGTGCTCCAAGCCGATTGCATCGATTGCCGATCTGAGAGGCAAGAAAATCCGCGTGTACTCGACAACGCTCGGCGATTTTGTCGAGGGCGTTGGAGGGACGTCCGTCACGGTTCCGTTCGCAGAAGTGATCCCGGCCTTGCAGAAAGGCGTCGCGGATTGCGGCATCACCGGAACAATGCCGGCCTATAATGCGAAGTGGTATCAGGTCGCGACGCACGCCTATACCTTGCGTGTTGGCTGGGGCCTCTCGTTCGGCGCCATGAACATGAAGAAGTGGGATAGCCTCGGCCCGGATCGCCAGAAGCAGTTGAAAGCCGAACTCGACAAACTGACCGACGCGATGTGGAATGAGACGGCAACCGAAGATGCCGTTGCGATTGCATGCTTAACGGGCGGCGAATGCAAAATCGGCGATGCCGCGAACATGACACTGGTCAAACCAAGCAAAGCGGACCTGGAAGTGCGCAATAAGATCGCCAAGGATGTGATCCTATCGCGCTGGGCGAAGCGTTGCGGTGAAAAATGCGCTGACGACTGGAGCAACACGGTCGGCAAAATCATCGGAATGAAAGCCGAAGTAAAATAGTAAAATAGCGCTAGGCCCACAGGTTGCCCGGGCGTGTGATATACGGATACGCACAATCCTGGGCGGCCTCTGGGACACGCGCCGTCAGCTGATCCATCCCCTAAGACTTGCCATCCCCTAAGATTCGTCACCCTCTGAGCGTTCGTCGTGTCCCGCGTGCCTGGCCTCGTGGCGACCCCATTCATCGAATTCAGACGTATTACGGAGCACGTCGGTGTCTCGTCTTCTTGCAACAATGCGCCAGTTCAGCCGGGTTCTGACCTGGTTTGGCGGCGTCCTTCTGATTGGCTCGGCATTTCTTGTCACCATAGATGTTCTTTGCCGAAAGTTGCTGAACGTCTCGCTGGGCGGTGCTGACGAACTGTCCGGCTACGCCTTCTGCATGGCGACCGCTCTTGCGCTCTCGTATGCGCTTTTCGAGCGCGCCCATATCCGCGTTGACTTCCTATACCGCATGTTTCCGAGCGGCGTCCGCAGGTTCGCGGATTTGCTTGGCTTGATCATGCTGCTGGGGTTCGCCGTCATAGCGACATGGATGGCTTGGTTCCTCCTATCCGATACCATGACCTACGGATCCCGATCCATCACGCCGCTGCGCACGCCCTTGATCTATCCGCAAGCCGTCTGGTTTTTCGGCTGGGTCTTCTTCTGCTTTACGGCCGCCGTCTTGATTTGCGCGACGGCGTTGCGCCTTGTCGCTGGCGATGGCGCGGGCGCGAGTGAGCTTGCCGGCATCAAGTCTCTTGACGAACAGATCGAAGACGAAGCGCCGGATGCCAAGACAGCCCACAGCGAGACGCGGGACAGCACCACAAACGATGGTGACGGGCGATGATCGGATACGTCTTTGTCGGCCTATTGTTCCTGATCGGGCTCAGCATACCGGTCGCTGCTGCGCTCGGCTGGCTTGGCTTGCTGATCCAGTACTTCGCGTCGGCTATGCCATTGCACCGCGCGTTGGGGGACATGCTTTGGCAGACGGGCACCGACTTCCTGCTCGTTGCCATTCCGATGTTTGTTCTTCTGGGTGAAATCCTTTTGCGCGCCGGCATCACTGAGCGCATGTACAACGGCATCGTCAAGTGGCTGGCCTGGCTTCCGGGCGGGCTGATGCACTCCAACATCGGCTCAAGCGCGCTGTTCGCGGCCACGTCGGGATCGAGCGTCGCAACCGCGGCAACGATCGGCACAGTGGCGCTGCCGCAGATTGAGAAGCGCGGCTACAATGAGCCGCTGTTTCTCGGTACCATCGCAGCCGGCGGTACGTTGGGGATCTTGATCCCGCCTTCAATCAATTTGATACTGTTCGGCCTGCTCACGGATACATCTGTCTCGGAGCTCTATCTCGCGGGCTTCCTGCCTGGGCTGGTGTTGTCGCTCATCTTTATGGTGACGGTGGTGATCGCCTGTGTGTTGCGCCCGTCGTGGGGTGGAGAACGCGTGACGGCAACGTGGCACGAGCGCTTCGTGGCGCTCATCGATCTCTTGCCGCCAATCGGCATTTTTCTCGTTGTCGTCGGGTCGATTTACGCCGGACTTGCAACGCCCACAGAGGCCGCATCACTGGGCGTTGTCGCGGCGATGGTGCTTGCGGCGGCGAATGGATCGTTGACGATTGCCATGTTGCGCGCTGCCGTCGAAGGCACGATGCGGACGACCGCGATGATCATGCTCATCATCCTGGCGGCCGTCTTTCTGAACTTCGTGCTCTCCACGCTTGGGATTACGCAGGCGCTGACACAGGGAATCGTGGAACTCGGTCTGACACCGTTTCAGACGCTGTTGATGATCATTGCGTTCTATCTTGTGCTTGGCTGCTTCATGGAGACACTCTCGATGCTGCTGACGACGGCGACATTGGTGACACCGATTGTCGTGGCACTCGGATATGACCCGGTCTGGTTCGGTATCCTGCTGATGGTGCTGCTGGAGCTGGCGCTGATTACGCCGCCTGTTGGAATCAATCTCTATGTGGTTCAAGGTATACGTCCGAAGGGCTCCATGAACGATGTCATGATTGGAGCAGTTCCGTTCGTGTTTTCGATGTTCGTGATGCTTGCGCTGCTGATCGCATTCCCAAGTCTCGCGCTCTGGTTGCCGAAGTTGGTCTATGGGTAAGCCGGCGTGAGTCCGAGCTGAGCGGCATCGAGCCTGCCAGATACTCACACGCGAACAAGCATTGAGGAGCGCCAGTTATGTGGCAGTTCTGGATTGACCGTGGCGGCACGTTCACGGACATCGTCGGTCGCCGCCCGGACGGAGCGACAGTCACGCATAAACTGCTTTCGGAAAATCCGGAACAGTACGTTGATGCGGCGGTTCAGGGGATACGGGATCTGCTGGGCCTCAAGAAGAACGCGGCCATTCCGGCAGGCATGATCGAATCCGTGAAGATGGGGACGACAGTTGCAACGAATGCGCTTTTGGAGCGCAAAGGCGACCGCACGCTCCTGTTGATTACGCAGGGCTTCGGCGACCTGCTGCGCCTGGGACACCAGGCGCGCCCGCGCCTGTTCGATCTGGATATCAAACTGCCGGAACTGCTTTACGAGCGCGTTGTTGAAGTGCCGGAGCGCTTGGATGCGGCTGGCGCGGTCATTCATCCGCTCGACGAGGACACGGTGCGTGCCGCACTTACGGCCGCGAAATCTGACGGCATAAACTCTGTCGCAATCGCGCTCATGCACGGTTACCTCAACCCCGATCACGAAGCCCGCATTGCGGCCATCGCAGCAGAGCTTGGATTCGCGCAGATCTCGGTGTCTCACCAGGTCTCGCCTTTAATGAAGCTTGTCTCGCGTGGCGATACCACCGTTGTCGACGCCTACTTGTCACCGATCTTGCGGCGCTACGTCGAACAAGTTGCCAACGATCTGGGTGCGGAAAGCGGCACACGCCTGATGTTCATGCAGTCCAATGGCGGGCTGACGGACGCGACATTGTTTCAAGGAAAAGACGCGATCCTGTCCGGCCCGGCAGGCGGTGTTGTCGGCATGGTCAAAACGGCCGGACTTGCCGGCTATGACAAGCTCATTGGCTTCGACATGGGCGGCACGTCAACCGACGTCTGTCACTTCGCCGGGCAGTACGAACGATCGTTCGAAACTGAAGTCGCCGGGGTGCGTATGCGCGCGCCCATGATGAACATTCACACCGTGGCAGCGGGTGGCGGCTCGATCCTCACGTTCAAGGACGGACGTTTTCAGGTTGGCCCGGAATCGGCCGGCGCGGATCCTGGCCCGGCCTGCTATCGACGCGGCGGACCCCTGACGGTGACCGACTGCAATGTCATGCTCGGCAAACTCCAGCCACACCATTTTCCAGCGGTGTTTGGGCCCAATGCCGATCAACCCCTCGATCCCCACGTCGTACGCGAGAAGTTCAAAACACTCGCCGGTGAGATCGCTGCTGCGACCGATCAGCCAGAGCGATCGGCTGAGGAAACGGCAGAGGGCTTTTTGCGGATCGCCGTCGACAACATGGCAAACGCGATTAAGAAGATCTCCGTCCAGCGCGGCTATGACGTCACAAGCTACACATTGCAGTGTTTCGGCGGGGCAGGTGGCCAGCACGCCTGTCTGGTCGCGGATGCGCTCGGCATAGAGCGGGTGTTTGTTCACCCCTATGCGGGTGTGCTGTCGGCCTACGGTATGGGCCTCGCAGAGATCCGCAGCTTGCGCGAGCACCAGTATGAGCATGGCCTCGACGAGATTACCGGCGCCATCACGCTGTTGGATAAGCTCGCAGCGGATGCCGCGAAAGAAATCGCCGATCAAGGGGTTGATGCAGAAGCCATTCGTGTCGAGCGGCGCGCTCATCTTCGTTATCGGGGCTCGCATCAGCCGCTGGAAGTTGATTTCGGCAATGCATCGAAACTGCGTGATCGCTTCAACGCGGCTCACAAGGCGCGCTTTGGATTTGCATCAGAGACGCGGGAAATCATATTCGAAGCGCTGACCGTTGAGGCAATTGGCGGCGCCAGCGAGATTACAGATCAGGCGCAAGACCCAAGCGGTGTTACGCCTGAACCGGTCGACAGGATTGACGCCGTCTTTGCCGCCCAGGCGCGATCTGTCCCGCTTTACGATCGCGAATTGATGCGGCCCGGACAACGCGTGGTTGGGCCCGCCGTCATCAAAGAACCGACAGGGACCAATGTCGTCGAGCCGGACTGGCAAGCGGAAATCAATACCTTTGGGCATCTCATCCTGACGCGCGCCAAGCCGCTTCAACGCGCGGAGGCCGTCGGGACACGCGCCGATCCGATCATGCTCGAGGTCTTCAACAACCTGTTCATGTCGATTGCCGAGCAGATGGGTGCGACGCTCGCCAACACGGCATACTCCGTCAACATCAAGGAACGGTTTGACTTCAGTTGCGCGTTGTTCGACCCGACTGGGGATCTGGTTGCCAACGCGCCGCACGTGCCCGTCCACCTGGGCTCCATGTCGGAAGCGATCCGCACAGTCATTCGTCGCAATCCCGACATGAAAGCCGGCGACGTTTTTGTGCTGAACGCACCATTCAACGGCGGCACACATTTGCCTGACGTCACGGTTGTCACGCCGGTCTTCGATGAGGCTGGCGGCACGGTTCTCTTCTACGTGGCGTCACGGGGGCACCACGCCGATATCGGCGGCAAGACACCCGGCTCGGCGCCGCCGGATTCCACGCACATCGATGAAGAAGGCGTCGTAATCGACAACTTCAAGATGGTGGATGGCGGTGTGTTCCGTGAAGCGGACACACGTGCGCTGCTCGCCTCAGGTCGTTACCCCTGCCGCAACATCGATGAGAACATGGCCGACCTGGCAGCTCAGGTCGCGGCGAATGAAACGGGCGTGCGCGAAGTTCAAAGCATGATCCGCCAATTCGGCATTGATGTCGTGCATGCCTACATGCGGCATGTGCAAGACAACGCCGAAGCATGCGTCCGCAGCGTGATCACCGCCTTGAGCGACGGCACCTACGATTACGAGCTGGACAACGGTGAGTTCATTCGTGTCGCCGTAAGGGTGAATGCCAAGGACGGAACAGCCGAAATTGATTTCACCGGAACGGCCGGCAAGAACCCGTTCAACTACAACGCCCCGCTTGCCGTCTGCCACGCGGTCGTTTTGTATGTGTTTCGGACGCTGGTCGGCAGCGACATCCCATTGAATGAGGGCTGCCTCAAGCCGCTGAAGATCATTGCGCCGGAGGGTTCGATGATCAACGCGCAGTATCCGGCAGCGGTGATTGCCGGCAACACCGAAGTCAGTCAATTGACCTGCAACGCGTTGTTCGGCGCGCTTGGCGTCATCGCCGGGAGCCAAGCCACCATGAACAACTACGTCTGGGGGAACGACCGGATCCAAAACTACGAAACCATCTGTGGTGGAACGGGCGCAGGCCCCGACTTCGACGGCTGTTCTGCCATTCAGACGCATATGACGAATACGCGCGGCACCGATCCCGAAATGCTGGAATTCCGGTTCCCTGTTCGTTTGGAGGAATGGTCGATCCGGCGCGGCTCCGGAGGGCAGGGACGCCACACGGGGGGCGATGGCTGTACGCGCAAGATGCGCTTTCTTCAGCAAATGACCGTCACGACGCTGTGCTCGCACCGTCGGGTCCGGCCCTTCGGCGTTGCCGGTGGCGAGGCTGGAGAGGTCGGGCGAGAATGGATCGAGCGCGCCGACGGCACGCGCGTTGACCAAGATGGCAACGGCCAAAACGAGATCTACCCAGGCGATCTGTTTGTCATGCACACACCGTCGGGTGGCGGATATGGATCGCCGAGCTAGCGCTTGGCAGCTCGACTGAACAAGTTCTAGGCGTCCGCTGCGAACCACAAGCACACACGACGGCCGCCTACAGGGTCGGGCCGTCGAAGTATGCCATAAGCACCGCGTTGTCCTCTCCGCCCAAACCTGCGGAGTCCAGCAAGCGATGAATCTCCGCGCACGCGGCCGTCAACGGCATGGGTGTTTTCATCGTGCGCGCCAAGTCCTGCACTCCGTTGAGGTCCTTGACCATATTGTCGATGCGCCCGGTTGGTGTGTAGTCGCGGGCGGCAAACTTGGCCATGAACTCTTGCAGAATTGCGCTGTCGGCCCGGCCGCCTTTCAGGGCTTGGGGAATCTTTGCGGCATCGACGCCGGCATCGAGCGCCAACTGGGTCGCCTCGGCTACGGCCATGAAATGCAAAGCGCATAGCACTTGGTTGATCAGCTTTGTTGTTTGCCCGGCACCTGATGGCCCCATATGGGTAAAGTTCGCGCATAAATGGTTCATCACCGCCTTGCTGTTCTCGAAGTCTTGCGCGTCGCCTCCGGCCATCACGGTCAGAGCACCAGTCTCTGCCTTCGGCGCACCACCCGAGAGGGGACAATCCAACCATTTCAAGCCGCGGTCCGCCGCCTCCGCGTTCAGCGCTTGCGTGGACTGCGGATCGATGGAGGACATGTCGATAATCAAAGTGCCCGCTGCGGCACCGTCTGCAACGCCATTCGGGCCAAACACCGCGACGCGGACAATCTCTGCCGAATTCAGACTTAAGATGACAAACGAGACGTTGCGAACCGCGTCCGCTGGCGTCGCCGACGTTGACGCGCCCAACGCCTCGAGCGGCCGCAACTTTTCACGATCGATGTCAAACGCGTTGAGCGTGCACCCGCACTGCAACAGGCGTGTGGCGATCGCGCTGCCCATCACACCGCAACCGATAATCGCAACTTGAACTGTCATGCGTTTCGCTCCCGGGTTTTCGCAACACGCCCGCGGCACCAGGGTCCGTGGCATATTGACGGGTTACTTCGTTCTGCAAACATGCCCAGTTGCTCTGAGACATCCCTAGCTATGACGGCAGCCTGCGCGTCTCGGCCGGTGCTGTCGCTCACGAGACCGCAGATCACTGTGGTTCGGCGTCGATCGCGGAAAGCGCCGCCCGGGCCACGGCAAGGTCTTGATCGGGCGCGCCGGAACCCACACCGATGCCGCCGAGACAGCGGCCGTCTTTGAGAACCGGCAACCCGCCCGGTAGATGTGTGACATGCCCGCCGCTCGCGAGGCCCACATAGGTTGCCACGCTCTCCGGGATCTCTGCGGAAGCTATCCCATGAGATGCGGATGTCATCGCTTTGGCGGCTGCTGTTTTTCGACTGAGAAATTTCGCACCCGTCATGCGGATCTCACCGAGGAGCTCGCCGCTGGCGTCAACGATGACAATGCATTGCGGCTGACCGATCTCATCGGCCTTGGCAACGCCAGCCGACAACATCCGCAACACACCGTCGTGTGTGAGGCGAGATGTGTGCTCGAACGCAGGTTTACTCATGATGTCCTCGCTCCATGCGTGACGGCGGCCTCCAGAACTCTCCAGCTGCTAAGGCGTCTGCACGCCGTTGCGATTGAGAACGATCCGATAGACGCTCGTCGTCGCGGTGATGAAGAGGACGTGCTTTGCACGCCCCCCGAAACATACGTTGGAGACCAGCTCAGGCACGAGGATCTTTCCCAGCAGCCGGCCAGACGGTGAAATGCAATGAACCCCATCTGCTGCCGATGACCAGATGTTGCCGTCCGTATCGACGCGAAACCCATCAGCCGCGCCCGGAGTGATCGCGTGAAAGATCTCGCCGCCGCCGCTGATTTCGCCATGACTGTCGAGGTCGAATACGCGAATGTGCCGTTGCGCCGTCGGATCAAACATTTCACCGGTATCGGCAACATACAGGCGCGTTTCATCCGGCGAGAAGGCAAGTCCGTTCGGCCCTTTGAAGTCTTTGAGTACGGGCCTGATCTCAAAGTTCTGCGGGTCGACACGATACACGTGGCAAGGCAGCTCCTGCTCAGCACGGTATCCCTCGTAATCGGTCTTAATGCCGTAGTGCGGATCCGAGAACCAGATGCTGCCATCCGATTTCACGACGACGTCGTTTGGGGAGTTCAGCCGCTTGCCATCAAAACGGTCGGCGATCACGGTGATGGACCCGTCGAGTTCTGTCCGGGTGACGCGTCGGCCGCCGTGTTCGCACGTAACCAAACGGCCTTCGCGGTCACGCGTGTTGCCGTTCGCGAAGTTCGACGGCGCTCTGTACTCACTCACGTGACCATCGGGCGTCCATCGCATGATGCGGTTGTTGGGAATGTCGGAGAACAGCAGGCAGCCGGCATCGCCAAACCAGACCGGTCCCTCGACCCAGTCGAACCCGGTTGCAATCTGCTTCACCGGTGCGTTTCCGAGCACGTAGGTTTCAAAGAGCGGATCGAACGCTTCGTAAAATGACATGTCTTCCGAGTCCTGATTCAGGTCTGTCCCACAGTCGCTTCTGTCTGCCTTATGTACTCTCCCGCAGTACGGGCACGGCATGGATGGGTATCGATTGGCGGTCGAGGCGAACGCCGCGCATCTCAGCGGCACGGATGTCCAGAATAAGTTCGCCGGCCTTGCGGCCGATCGCCTGAGCGTCGACGGCGACGGTCGTGATCGCAGGAACCGATATCCCGGAAATTTCGAAGTCACCGAAACCGGCAACGGCCAGCTTGCCCGGTACTGCAATCCTCCGCCTCTGACATTCCGTCAAAACACCAAATGCACAGGGGTCCGAAACACAGATGACAACTTCTGTCTCAGGCCAACGTTCCAGGATTTCAGGAAGGGCGCGCGTGCCTTGCTGCATCGTGATTGGCGGAGGCGCGAAAGCCAGCACCCGATGGTCCGGCAGATCCGCAGCTCTCAGCGCAGCAAGCACACCGGCTCGACGCGCGGAGCCGCGCGTATCTTTGTCATCGGACTCGCCCAGAAATGCGAACTGCCGGAAGCCGGCGTCAATGAGTTTTTCTGCCAGCGATCTGGCTGCATCGCGATTGCTGAAGCCAACGACATGCTCGAGAGGTCGGCGTGGCGTCTCCCAGATTTCGACCACAGGTACGCCGGACGCTTCAATCATAGACCGCGTCGCGCGTGTATGACCATCGTACGTGAGCACGATCGCCTCAGGACGCCGGCGCAGCATTGTTGCGATCAGTTGTTCTTCCCGCTCAGGCTGATACTCGGTGTGCCCGATCAGAACTTGCAAGCCGGCGGTGGCCAGCAAATCCGTTAGTGCCCCGACGGTTTCCGCGAAATGTGGATTGTTGAGCGAAGGCACCATGACAGTGACAAACCCGGATCGTTGCGAGGCAAGCCCGGATGCCAGCTGGTCCGGCACATAGCCCAACTGCCTGACAACCTTGAGAACGCGCTCCCGTGTCTCGCGAGAAACCGGTGCATTGTTGCGGAGGGCTCGCGAAACCGTCATGGGCGACACGCCGGCAATCCGGGCGACGTCGCTCATGCGCAATCGTTCCTTTGCGGCAGCTGGTGCACTCCTGCGCGCGCCCCTTTTATCGGTCCGACTTACCATCCTTGTCGCGCAATCCATTCCGGTTTGGGTATGCCAACAGCTCTTATCACGACTGACCGGCGTGCCAAATTTCTCTTGCGGCATCTCACCACACCTGTTAGCGCTATCATAGTTTGGATGGAACCGACAGAGTTTCGCCAGGCAGAGGAAACGAAACGGAGGGCGGGCGCGTGCCGGAAATCCGCCTTGAGAAGCTTGTCAAGCGCTATGGCGACGTGGAGGTGCTCCACGGTGTCGATCTGGCTTTGGCAGACAAGGAATTCACCGTACTGGTCGGGCCGTCTGGTTGTGGAAAATCCACGACTTTACGGATGATTGCCGGCCTTGAGAGTGTGAGCAGCGGCGAGATCTATTTCGATGGCAAGCCCGTCAGCCATCTCGCACCCAAAGATCGCGATATCGCGATGGTGTTCCAGGATTACGCGCTCTACCCGCATATGAATATCGCGCGCAACATGTCGTTCGCGCTGCGCCTGCGGGGTGAGCCAAAAAATGTTATCGATACCAAAACACGGCGCGTCGCTGAAATGCTGCACATTGAGCACCTGCTCAACCGCAAGCCGGCGGAGTTGTCCGGCGGGCAGCGCCAGCGGGTTGCGATGGGACGGGCGCTTGTCCGAGACTCGTCGACATTTCTCTTCGATGAACCGCTGTCGAACCTGGATGCGAAGTTGCGCCTCAAGATGCGCACCGAACTCGCGCAAATGCGGGCGCAGCTTGATAAGAACATGATCTACGTCACCCACGATCAGGTCGAGGCCATGACCCTGGGCGACCGGATCGTCGTGATGTCCGAAGGGCACGTGCAGCAGCAAGGCACGGCCGAAGAACTGTTCAAACGACCAGCCAACAAGTTTGTCGCGGGCTTCATCGGCAGCCCAACCATGAACTTTCTGGACGCGCAACTGACTGAGCATACAGGCCAACTCCATGCCGTGGGAGACGGCTTTTCCCTACAGTTGTCTGAGGCTGTTTCAGCGCGTTTGCCGAGTGGGCAGGATCGCGCGGTGACAATCGGCGTTCGCCCGTCGTCCTTTCAAAAGGACACGACGCTTGGCTCACCGATTGAGTTGGGCATCCTTGTCTCAGAATACCTGGGCGCTCAATCGATCCTTGTGACCCGCTGTGGCGGCGCAGAGTTGCTTGTCGAGTACGACAGCGAGCAACCGATCGCACAAGGCGGCACCATGCAGTTCGCGATCCGACCCGACGATGTGCTCCTGTTCGATAACGAAACCGGCACCACACTCTAGAAGCTGTCAAATCAACAGACCGGGAGGAAACAAATGCGACAGACCATAATCAAAGGCGTGACCGCACTTGCGGCCGCGACCCTTGCGCTAGGGGCGTCGGTCGCCGCCGATCCCTATGCGCCCTATAAGGGAAAGACCCTCGTGGTGAATTTCCCGGCGCATCCCCACTATGACGCCGTCATGAAGGTCTTGCCGGAGTTCACGAAGGAAACCGGCATCAAGGTCGAAGTTGACCAGCTGCAGTACCTGGCCATGCGCCAAAAGCAAACGCTGGAGCTGACGAAGCGCAAAGGTGACTACGACCTGATTGCGTACGTGGTGTTCTCCAAGGCGGACTATGTCTTCGCCAACCAGATCGAACCGCTTGCGCGCTTCTTCATGAACCCCAAACTCTCAGACCCGAACTATGACCCGGATGACTTGATCGACGGTTATCTTCAGAACATTGGGGTTGCCGGCGGCAAGAAGGGGTATTTGCCAGGTCCGACGGGCGGCTTGTTCGGCATCCCGTTCGGTTCAGAAACCTCCGTGCTGGGCTATCGCAAGGACGTTTTTGAGAAACATGGGCTGAAGGTTCCGACAACCTATGCCGAACTGCTTGAACTCGTTTGCAAGATTCCGAAGCTCGAGCCCGGCATGGGCGGCCTCGCCTCGCGCGGCAAGTCCGGTCACCAGACCAGTCATGCGTTCCTGCTTCATCTAGCCCCGCTGGGTGGGCGCGTCCTCGATGACAACTGGAAGCCGATTGTCAACAATGCGGCCGGCGTCAAGGCGGGCGAGGCGTTGAAGAAAATCCTGGACTGCGGTCCGGAAGGTGCCACGTCCTTCGGTTTTGCCGAATCCAAAAATGCCTTCCTCCAAGGCAAAGCGGCTATGTTCCTGGACTCGACTGTTGTTGCCGGAGAAGTCAACAATCCAGAGAAGTCCAAGATCGTCGGCAAGGTCGGTTGGGCGCCGCATCCGGTTGGTGTTCGGGCCGGTTCGCAGACCGGCGGGTTCGGCATCGCAATCCCGCGCAATGCTCAGAACAAGGAAGCCGCATTCCTGTTGATGCAGTGGCTGACGTCTAAGAGAGCCGACAAACTCATCGCGCTGGCCGGCGGCAACCCGTCCCGCTTTTCCACGCATGTCGATCCTGAGGTCAACGCCAAGTTCCCGCACATGAAGGTCTTCGGCGAAGCCTTGAAAAATGCGGACCCGGACTGGAGACCGATCATTCCGCCGTGGGGCAAGATCAACTCTGAACTCGGGACCACGCTCTCCAAAGCGATGACCGGTGAGATGTCTGTCAAAGAGGCGCTCGATCTGGTCGCCAAACGGACGGAAGGCATCATGAAAGACGCTGGGTACTACACCTTCGCGAACTAATTCGTGCGCGATGAGGCCAGCGACCGCGATCTGTGTGCGGCCTCTGCGATAACGAACAACTGTATCGGCGGGCGCCCCTGCGCCCCCGATCCTTCAACCCGGAAGGCGCATGGCCGTGAACCGCAGCCTGCCAAGCACACTCACGCCGTATCTTTTCTTGGCACCGGCCGTACTCGTTTTGGCCGTCGCCCTGATGTATCCGATCGCGTATATGATTTACGCGAGCTTCCTCGACTGGAACCCAAGCCAGCGCATAGAGGAAGCGGAGTGGGTTGGGCTGCGCAATTACGTCAACCTGCTGAACGACCCCAACTTCATTGAATCGTTTGGTGTGACGCTCTCATTTGCGTTTCTTGTTGTTACGCTCGAAATGTTTGTAGGCGTCAGCCTGGCGCTTCTGCTCGATCGTAATCTCAAGGGCATGTCGGCCCTGCGCACCGTATTCATTTTGCCGATGATGATCGCCCCAATCGTGGTCGGTCTGATGTGGCGGTACATGTATCATCCGAGCGTCGGGATCTTTAACCGCACACTTAAGGACTTGGGTTTGGCGCCGATCCCTTGGCTGTCGGACCCGTCCTGGGCTTTTGCGTCGATCATCATTGCCGATGTTTGGCAGTGGACGCCTTTCATTTTCATTCTGTCACTTGCCGCCTTGCAGTCCTTACCGAAGTCGGCGCTTGAAGCCGCGCAAATTGATGGCGCGACCGAATGGCAGCAGATCTTTCACGTCAAACTTCCGCTGATGCTGCCGGTCCTCGTTATTGCGGGCCTCTTGAGATTGATTGACGCGTTCAAGGTGCTTGAAGTCATCCTTGTGATGACAAACGGTGGCCCCGGCCTGTCGACGGAAATCATGGCGCTGCGGATCTCGCGAACAACGTCGGAGTTCCAGGAACTCGGCGTGGCTGCTGCGATGTCGAACTACCTGCTCATCATGTTGCTCGTGCTGACGCTTCTGATGTTCGCCTATAACCGGCTTGCGGAAGCCCGGCAAAGACGCATTCGTCGCATCGCAGAGGAGGGTTAGAGGATGGCCTCGCATCGCAACGAATCCTCCAATGCAGTCTTCTATGCGCTTCTGGTGCCGCTGGTCATTATGTCCGTCGGCCCGGTGTTTTTGATGCTGACGACGTCCTTGAGACTGAAGGTTGATATCTTCAGCGATACATCAAGTCTCCTATTCTTCCCGACGTTGCGCAACTACGAGACCGTTCTCTGCAATGTGCTTTGGTACACGCCACAGCACGTCACGTACTGCGATCCCTCATTCGCGCGGGCGCTCGGAAACTCGCTGTTCATCGCGACGGTCTCAACTGCGATCACGCTCGTGTTCGGCTGCATGGCGGCCTACGCGATCGTCCGCTTCCGCTTCTTCGGCCGCGGCACACTTTCGTTGACGACCCTGCTGATGCGCATGGTACCGCCGGCCGTTCTATTGGTGCCCGTGTTCGGGATCTGGACGTTCACCTTCTGCATTGGTGAAGACAGCTGTCTCGCCGGGACCACATCAGGCATCATCCTCATTTACGTCGCGATGAATCTGCCGTTCGTGATCTGGATCTTGCAGAGTTTTATCCAGCAAGTGCCGATTCAGCTTGAAGAAGCGGCCCGAGTGGACGGTGCGAATGCGTTCCAGGTTTTCGCGATTGTGGTTGTCCCGATCATTCGGCCGGGTCTGGCGGCGGCCTCGATTTTTACATTCCGGATCGCGTGGAACGAATTTCTGCTTGCGAATGCCCTGCTCGATCGCAGTACGCGAACGGTCCCGGTCACCCTCGTCAATTCACTGACCGAACACGACATCGACTGGGGCGTTATCATGGCCACCGGCATGTTGCTGGCAATCCCGCCGATCATCTTCACCTTCCTGGCGTCCAAGCAGATCATTACAGGCATGACAGCCGGCGCCGTGAAGGGGTGATCATGGAATGGCTGTTCCTGCCGATCGACGCAACGCGGGAGCATGCGGTCGACTTGCTTGTCGCTTGGCATGGCCGCCTGATGGTCGCCGCGTGGGCTGTCCTGTTCCCCATCGGGATCCTTGCGGCACGCTATTATAAGATCATGCCACGACAGAACTGGCCCCGCGAACTGGACAACAAATCGTGGTGGTGGACTCATCTCACCAGTCAGTACCTTGGCGCCGCATTGGTCGGGTTCGGGCTGCTTCTTGTGGTCTTCGCTCCGAGCGGTGGAGCGGCCGGCACGTGGCACCAGCTCGTTGGCTGGGTCTTGATTGGACTGTGTAGTTTGCAGCTCATGTCCGGCTGGTTGCGTGGCAGCAAGGGTGGGCCCACCGACCAGGCACCGGATGGCTCATTGCATGGCGACCACTATGACATGACACTGCGGCGCCGCATCTTTGAACATTACCACAAAACACTCGGCTACCTGGCGTTGGCCCTGTCGTGCTGGGCGATCGTCTCGGGCCTGTGGCTTGCGAACGCGCCTGTTTGGATGTGGCTTGTGATTGCAGCCTGGTGGGTCATCTTGATGGCGATCGGCGTCGTGCTGCAACACCGTGGACGCTGCGTCGACACGTACCAGGCAATCTGGGGCAACGATCCAGCGCTGCCTGGAAACCAGCGGCGCCCGATCGGTTGGGGTGTGCGGCGACCCAGCCAACGTCAAGCCCGGCACTAGATTCTGTTCGGTCTTTTGGTCTTGATCAGTTTAACCCGAGCAGTTTATCCCGAACATCGCGACATCTTCGCATCGGCCGTGTTCCCTGAGCCGGCAAGATCCGAACGGCTTTCGCCTGAGAGTGGCGCAAGCCGACCGCTGGCAATCGCATGGCGACATTTTTCGGAATGCGCGGGGAATAGGCGGCCAGCCGCGACGTTCTTCCTGTGTCGGGCATGACCCGGGGTGTTCAGAGGAAGACGATCATGCAAACTGAACTGCATCCGAAACGTATGTCGGCCTGCAAGAAGTCATTCGCAACGCGTCGCGTTCCACAACACGCTCTTCATGCACTCGAGCGGTCCCCTGTGGGCTTTCGCGCCGGCGACGTCGTACTTGCGACGGTAACAGGCATCGGTCAGCACCCACGTATCGAAATGCCGAACGGTAGACTCTCGTCCTTGTCCGTCGGAGATGAGATCATCCTTGCGTGCGGCAATCGCTACGCGCCCGATCAGTTTCACGCGCACTTGCCGGAAGAAGCCGGGCCCGCTCAAATGGTCGCTGCCGGCGGCATCGCAGGTGTTGCGCTGAGCCGTCACTTCAAGATGAAGCCGGCAACACAGATCGAAATCCAGGGCCGCTTCCGCGACGCAAAAGGTCGCCCGGTGAACGTCGCAGACTACGCATTGCCGTTGGACCATGATGTGATCTCGGCACCGGTCATTGCGGTTGTCGGAACATCGATGAATGCAGGCAAGACGACAACCTGTGCCGCACTCATCAAGGGCATTGCCGATGCCGGTCTGCGGCCGGGGTATGTCAAGGTGACAGGCACCGGCGCAGGCGGCGATCTTTGGGCCGCCCGTGACGCCGGCGCGACGGTCGCTCTCGACTTCACCGATGCCGGCTTTGCGACGACCTATAAAGCGTCGCCGGAGATACTCATCCGCCGTGGTTTGCAACTGGTTTCGCATGCCGTGGACAGCGGCAGCGACATCGTTGTGGTCGAGGTGGCGGATGGGCTTTTGCAGGCGGAAACGAACTTCATTTTGAAGGACAAACGTTTCCGAGACGCCATTGACGGGACAGTCTTGGCTGCAAGTGATGCGCTTGGTGCACTCGCGTCGGTGGACTGGTTGAACCGCCACGACCACAAAATCCTCGCGGTGAGCGGCGCGATCTTCCAGGCTCCGTTGGCCGTTTGCGAGCTGCGCGACACGACCGACGCGCGCATCGCGTCTCTGTCTCAATTGGAGAACGGGGAATTCTTTGCTGGCATGGCTGCGCGCGCTGGCGGGAAAACGCGTTGCGAGCGGGTGGTGGCGTAATGCTGCCACCTCTCTTCGCAGGCGATCGCGTCCGAACATTCTTCTACTTGTTCGGTGTCGGGATTGGCCAGGCCGTTCTGGCGCTCGCTGTTTCGTTCATCCTGTCGCGGATGATGGCAGCGCCAGGGACAAGCGATAGCATAATCTATACGATTGTGCTGGTTGCGGCTGCCTTGTTGACGATCGCACTGCGCTCGAAGGAGTTTGCACTCGCCGAGCGTCTCGGACAGAGTTATGTGCTCGATGCGCGCCTCCTGATCTTCAGGCGGTCCATCGAACTGTCGCACGCAGAGCAACGGCACGGGATCGCCATGACGCGCTTGATCACAGATCTCGCGTCGCTGAAGAACTGGATCAGCAAAGGCATCGCGGGGCTGCTCGTCAGCTTCCTTGCGATCGCCGGCGGCCTTGCCGCGTTGTGGCTGTTGGTGCCGAACATCGCGTGGATCGCAACCTTGCCGGTTGCCTGCGTTCTGCTTGTCGGCCTTTGTCTGGCTCCGATACTGCGCACGCGGACGAGGCGGGCGCGGCGCTATCGCGGCCGATTGGCCGCAAGACTGGGGGAGCTGTTGCTCGCACGGGCGACGCTCTTGCAGTTCGGCGCTATTGATGTCGAGAGCGACCGCCTCAAGCGGACCAGCCGAAAAATGGCGGCATCGCTTGCGGGGCGTCGCGCCGTTGCAGGGGCCATGTCAGCGTTGCCTGAGCTTCTTATTCCGGTAACGGCCGGCGCTCTTGCGATTCAGCTTGCGCTCGGTCAGACGACCACAGCGGCAGAGTTCATTCTGGCGTTGCTCATTCTTGGCTTCATAGCGCAACCCTTGCGCACTGCGATTGTGGCGATCGACTTTCGGATTGCGTTTTTGGAAGGACGAGCACGCATCCGCCCATTGCTCATGCCTCCCAGTTTGTCTGAGCAATCAAGCCCGGCGGCCAAGCAGCCCTACCGACGAGACGCGGAGAGCGAATCAGACAGCGACACGTCAAGCCCTGCGCGGCGCGCGGTTCCGGAAATCGACATTACGACGATGCCTCCGCCCTCCGCAGCGCTCATCGCGCGCAACCTGCAACGTGTGAACGACAGTGTTGAGGCGTGCGCTTTGGCGATGGCATCTGAAGATGACACCAATCGCTTGCTTGCTGAGGGCGACATGCGACGCATCCGAGTCGCGCCGGGCGTCGTCCGCGAGGTGCCGATCGAAACCGCAGCAGATGCCGATGCCATATTCAAGGGCATTGCTGGTCTCGTTCCACTCAGCGACGATATCCGCGTTCACTTGGACGGCCATGCAATCAGCACGCTTGATCATGCCGAACGGCGACGAACGTTTCAGCTTCTGTCACCCGACGTGTGCCTCCTTCGCCGAAGTGCCGCACGCAATTTGCGCGATCTCACGCCCGCAGCCCCGCAATACCGTCTGATGCGTGTCTGGTCGGTCATGGGGCTCGACACGTGCCCGGAGATTTCGGCGCTGGGAAAGCGCAGGCTGGATGAACGGGGACACGGACTGTCGCCCGAAGCCGACGCGCGATTGCGTCTTGCACGCGCGATCGTGGCGAACCCGACGGCCCTGTTGGTGAACGATCCCGCGTTCATATCATCGCGAAATCTGCATGAGACACTGCAACTCGTGGCCAGTCATTTCCAGTTACCCGTTCTGACCGCTAAAATCACTTCGCAGGACGATGGCTGCAGACCGGCCGCGAAGTTCAACGCAACTTAACGTCCTATCGGTTTAAGCTGGAGACATCCCGTGTCGGTGTTTATCGCTCACGGGCTGTTCCGGCCTTCGGCCGGGCTCTCCGCGTGGGCGGCGCAACGCGCCGGGCCGCGTTCGCGGCCTTGGAACCGTGCTCGACGGCTGGCCCGCGCTGGTTGTTTATCGCTCACGGGCTATTCCGGCCTTCGGCCGGGCCCTCCGCGGGGGCGGCGCAACGCGCCGGGCCGCATCGCGGCCTTGGGATCGTCCTCTCAGGATAGCCAGCGCTGGTTGCTTATCGCTCACGGGCTGTTCCGGCCTTCGGCCGGGCCCTCCGCGTGGGCGGCGCAACGCGCCGGGCCGCGTTCGCGG
>JBCDAH010000078.1:0-22438 GCA_039186015.1 Pseudomonadota bacterium | reverse complement strand
GTTGAATCTCGGCGAGCACGACGCCGGCATCGACCGTGATGGTATCGCCGGCGAGATCGAGATCGCGAACCGCTGTCAGGCGAGATGTCGACAGGATGATTTCCGACATGTCGTCGTGCGGCTGGCTTGCGCCGGTCAGTCCGGTATTGCCGCCTTGCGGCACAATCGGCGTGCCGGTGTCTGCACACACGCGGACAACGGCCGCAACCTCATCCACGTTCGCAGGGCGGACGACCATTGGCACGCGTCCTTGCCAGCCGTCGCGCCAGCTGCGGCAGAATGGCTCAATCTCCTCAGCGTTATCAATGATGCCCGCGGGCCCGACGATGTCTCGAATACGTGCGAGCGTGGTGTCAGTCACCGGTAAGCGAGCCGGTCGCGTTGGGGCAGTTTGCAGAGGTGTCATTGCCATCTATCTCATGGTATGTGCGTCGCGGTGCGCCGTGTCACGGCAACTTATCAGCGCAAACGGAGACGACAAGCTGGTGTCCATGGATGGGGAACGCGCGCCGATTTCTAATGCACAGTCGCACACACCGGCGCTTGGCCATCCGGCCGGGTTTCGTGAACTGGTTGGCTATCGCGTGTTGGCGTGGCGTGCGGATTTCGCTGAAATCGCGTTGGACCTCGGTCCGCAACACAAGAACAGGATGGGGATCGTCCACGGTGGCGTGTACATGACGATCCTCGACGCCGTGATGGGACATGCCGCGACGTGGTGCAGCGTCAAGGGGCATACGCGACGGTGTGTGACGGTCTCTTTGACAACCAGTTTTCTCTCCCCGGCGCGCGGTGGGTGCATTCATGCGTTTGGCCATCTTATCGGCAACGAGAACCGAATCGGAACGTGCCGTGGAGAGGTCCGCGACGCGTGCGGCGCGCTGTTGATGACGGCGCAAGGGGCGTTTCGCTACTTTCCTGGCAGTCAGCACGTTGAAGGCGTGCCGCGCGAGCGCTGACCACCGAGACTGATCTATGCGTTGGTTTGCCAGAAGTCGCTTGCGAATTTCGGGTAGGTCTCCGCAACCTCATCAGCGATGCGCGTATTGAGCAGTTGACGCGTTGCTGGATCGAAACCGGGCGTTTCGGGGACGCTGTCCTGCATGTCGAAGTGAAATCCGGTTGCGGCTGCGACATTGTCGGTTGTCACCCCGGGATGGGTGCTCGCGAGCCGAAAGCGCTTCGCTATCCTGTCGAAGTCGAACACACACAGCCCTGTGACAAGCGCATACGGCCCGCCGACGCGGTATGTGCCGGCCGGCGACGTGCCGGACGCGCTGATGAAGTCCACCCGCTCGACAAGCGTTCGGGGTGAGTGTTCCTCGCGAAAGAGAATCACGCGCGGAATCAGGTGGTAAAGATAGGCAGAGCCGAAGGAGCCGGGAAACCGTGCCTTGAAGTCGGGATAAGCGCCAATGCCCAAGAGATTCACATTGGCTTGCCCATCGATTTGCCCGCCGGACAGAAAAAAGGCGTCGATCCGGCCTTGCGCGGCACAGTCGAACAGCTCCTTTGCGCCGTCCGTGAATGGGTTATGAGCACGGCTGCCAAGCAATGAGACCCGCAATGGTGACGGCGAGAGCGCCCGCGCGAGCAAGGCAGCTGTCGCCGGAATGGGTGACGATGCGCCAACAGCGACATGGCGCAAACCGACAAGGCGCGGGGCAATCGCCGCAACCATGGTTTCGGTGCGTTGTCGACGGTCTTGGTCGATGGATGTCATGCCGGGACGCGATCATACAGATGAGTTGCCGCCCAGTCTGCGAAGCCGTCGGCCGATTTCGCTGCCGCGACATACTCCGCAATGACGGTTGGTTGCGGATCATAGACGCCGGAGAGGCCGACAGGATCGGCGCCGCGTGCGGCAATTGCGATACCGTCAATGTAGAGCGACGGGATCGTGCCGGCGGCCATGTGCTCGTCCTGCAAGAAGTCGCAGTCGCGGATCTCCTCGACCGTGACAAGCGTCATGCGTGACGCGTGAGCCATCAGCATCAATTCTCGCCGGACACCGATCCAGACGTTGCCGTTGCGGTCCGCTGCAGCCGCATGAAACAGTGTAACGTCCGGGCAGATTGCCGCAATCAGCAGGATCGGATCGGCGGTCTCGGCGAAGGGGTTGTCGATTTCGATCCAGTCGGTGCGATGCTTCGTCAGGTCGGAGCCGAGAATGCCGCGCAGTGGGAGAAACGGAACGCCCTTTTCGGACGCTTGCAATCCGGCATGGATTGCCGGACACGTGCCATCGATGATTGCAATCTCACCGGCCTTCTGGGCTGCTGCAAACCGCGGCGGTATACCGAACTCGCCCATCGTCATGGCCGCGACTTCGACAGTTGCGACGGCTCCGGCGCCGATCAGCCAATCGGCTTGCAGGCCAAGGGACGGCACGCCGACGAGGTGAAGACCAGTAACGCCGCGTTGGGAGAGCGCGCGGACTGCGGCCATGGCGCAGCCCGAATAGTCAGGTGGCAGAGCCACCTTCGCGCCGTCTGGAATGCGTGAGACCAGGTCGTGAAGCGAGTCCAGTGGTGCATTTGCTGTCGTCTCGGTCATTCTTGCGCCTTTACCACTTCAGAAATCCGATAGACCTACTTGACTATACTTGTGACAGATGTGTCGAGATGCACGAGTATTCGATACGTAAAATTCGGACGTCCGCGGAGAGGGCGATGCTGCGCTACGCAATCTATTTCGTGCCAAATCCAACGTCACCGCTTTGGGCGTTCGGCAGTTCCGTGCTGGGCTATGATAGCGCTGCCGGTCTCGAAGTGCCGTTCCCGGCGCATCCCATGTTTCAAACTGCGGAAGCGCGCGCGCTTTCCGAGGCCCCGCGCAAGTATGGATTTCATGGCACGCTGAAGGCGCCGTTCGAACTTGCGGACGCCGGAGATGAGGCCGCGCTTTGTGCCGCGGTCGAGGCGTTTGCGCGCGATCGCCGTCCGGTTCGCGTGAAGGACATGTCGGTCGTGCTGCTGGGAAGTTTCGTCGCGTTGGTTCCCAAACCGCAGGAGCGGGACCTGGAGCAACTGGCCGGCGATTGCGTCACAGAGTTTGATCGGTTTCGGGCGCCGCTCTCCCAGGCCGATCGTGAGCGACGTCTTAAATCCAAGTTGTCGCCTGACCAAATCGCGAACCTCGACCGCTGGGGCTACCCGTATGTCTTCGACGCGTTTCGTTTCCACATGTCACTGACTGGTCCGCTGCCGGCGCATGCGCGCGATCGCGTTCACGATGTGATGTCAGCTTTGTTCGAGCCGTTGGCAGGTCCGATCGACATCGACGCCATCGCAGTTTGTGCCCAGCAAACACGCGACAGTCGTTTTGTCGTACTCAATCGATTTCGCTTTGGTGCGGTGTGAGTTCTGCTGCACGCGGGGTGGCGTGGTCAGCGTAGACCAGAACCGCAAACGGGCTCCCAAAGGAGCCCGTGGTCGATGTCAAGGTTGGTTGGGTTATCAGAGAAGGTTTGCGAACCGGCGGATCGGGCGGCCGCGTGCCGTGCACGTGTAGCGCGAGTCGACATCACCGATGACCGAGATTGCACCGTTCCGCCTTAGAACCCGGTTGCGACGGTATTGGCGCGGACCAACGTCTGCGCAGCTGACCGACCGGTCTCTTGCAAACGTAAACCGTGTGACGGGCGCGCCGACGGACCGGGCCGAACGTCTCCAGGCACGGATGGCTCGGTTGCGGGCCACAAAGACCGAGTTCGCATAACCGACACCCGTCACGAAGCGGCCGTGGGGTGGCCGCCCGGCAACGCGTGCCGTTGGCCGTGCAGACGTGGTGCAGGTCCAGCTCGAATTTGGATTGCCGTCAATTCCGATGCTCTTGCGAGAACGGTAGCTGCGAGAGCGGCCGATGTAGTCGCAGGACAGCGATTTCCGCCGTGCATCGTTGTAGTTCGCAAAACGATTGCCATGCCGCCTGCGTGTCGTCCGAACCCATGCACGAATTGCGCGGCCCGTTGCGCCGGCACGTGAGTTGGCAAAGCCGATACCCGTAACTGAAGATTTGACGACTGTTCGTGCTTCAGCTGTTGCGGTGACACCAGCCATTGCGGACATCGCGATGCCGGCTGCCGCGATCGTGCGGATGGAATGACGGATCATGAGAAACTCCCTTGTGTGCTCGCCCCCGTTGCGCTCAAGAGATAGCGAAGCCGATATGAACCGATATTGATCATAGCGTTTATCTGAAATTCAGGTTGCGCAGACGGCCGCGCTGTCTCGTCTGTCACGCCTGCGGGCCTAAGCGTTCCCTGCTTGAGGTCGGGTTTGGTTGCGAGATTTGCTGACTGGGGCACGCGGTCCGCCTGTCGAATTCCGCATTTGCGGTGTTATACAGCGGCGACAGTCTTAAGCTTTTCGGGAGTGCGTAATGGACATCTTCAAGGGCGGCGGCCGGCCGACACAGGCAGCAAATCCTGAGTATTTCAGCGGGGTCGTCTATTCAGATCCTATCTTAGCCGCGCCGGAGCCCGCGCGGGTTCGGGCGGTCTGCGTCACGTTTATGCCAGGTGGTCGTACAGCGTGGCACACGCATCCTCTCGGCCAGACGCTGTACGTGCTCCATGGCGTCGGTCGGGTTCAGAAGCAAGGTGAACCGGTTCGCGAGATTCGTGCCGGTGACACCGTCTGGATTGCGCCTGACGAAGTCCATTGGCACGGTGCGGCGCCGGATACGATGATGGTGCATGTCGCCGTTCAGGAAGCCCAGGATGGCACGCACATTGTCTGGATGGAGCACGTTTCCGAAGAGGAGTATCGCGTTACGCCGAGCCTCTAGCGCGTTCACAACTGCCGGGAGAGACGATCATGACCGAGGATAACAGCCAAACGCGGATTGGCTTCATTGGCGTTGGGATGATGGGGAGTGGCATCTGCGCTCAGCTTCTCAAGCGCGGCTACCCATTGACAGTGGTGGCTCACCGCAATCGCGAATTCGTCGACAAGCTGGTTGGCGACGGCGCGGTTGAGGCGTCGTCGCAGGCGGACCTTGCCGCCAAGGTCGATGTCGTAATGATTTGCGTCAACAGTGCAGACGTGGTCTCGGCAGTGGTGTCGGAGATCGGTGACGCGCTGCGTCCGGGCATGCTCGTGATTGACGTGACAACGTCGCTGCCCGAGGTTTCGAGGCGTCTGGCGATGGATCTGGGCGCCCGAGGGATCGGGTTCGTCGATGCCCCGGTTGTCGGCGGGCCGGCACAGGCGGCAACCGGTCAATTGGGCACGTTGGCCGGCGGGGCTGATCCCGATGTCGCCCGCGCGCAACCGATCTTGAAATGCTACAGCGTGGACTACGAGCACTTCGGTCCGGCGGGTTCAGGCAACATTGCCAAACTGCTCAACAACTTCCTGACGGTCGGATTGCGCCAACTGGTTGTTCATGCGTTCCGAGCGGCGCGCCGGAACGACATTGATATACAGAAGCTCTATAATCTTGCCAGCAAGGGCGCAGCGTCATCGCGTACGCTTGATCAGTTCGTTCAAGGGGCCATCGCCAACGATTATCTTCGCAATCAGTTTTCGATCGCCAATTGCCGGAAAGACATGGACTACGTCGGCCATCTACTTGCCGATGATCCGGACGGTTCCGCAATTCAGCAGACGATGCTCGTCGCTTATCAGCGCCTGGTTGACGCCGGCATGGGCGACCGGATGGCAAGCGAGATGCTCGATCCTGAGGTTGAGGCGGCCGTCACAAAGGCATAGGCAGCCCGCGCTCGGGATCAGCCCTATCCGTTATCCCGGGCACTTGGCCTGGGATAACGGCGCTGGGCGCATCGCACGAGAGGAAACGCGAATGAGTTGAGCAACGACCGCTTGGTGCGGTCGCTGCTAGTGGCAGTCGCTGTTAGTGATTGTCGCGCGGCAGACCCTTCGTCTCAGCGATCCGCTGATACTTCACAGCGGGTTTCAGCACCATGCCGTTCGAAAGTTCATCGACGATGCCACGCTGAATCTCCTGCCACGGCGTCTGGTGCTCGGGATAGGCGTATCCCCCGGCTGTGGCGAGGTCGTCACGCCGCTTGGCGAGCTCATCATCAGAAATGAGAATGTCGGCCGTACGCTTGGCGAGATCGATGCGAACGCGATCACCGGTTTTCAGCAACGCCAAGCCACCACCCGTCGCCGCTTCTGGCGACGCATTCAAGATCGAGGGCGATCCCGATGTCCCGGATTGTCGCCCGTCACCAATACATGGCAGCGCGCTGACGCCCTGTTTCAGCAGGTAGTCCGGCGCGCGCATATTGACGACTTCGGCGGCGCCCGGGTATCCGACAGGCCCTGTGCCGCGCATAAACAGCAAGCAGCTCCCGTCAATTTCCAGTGCCGGATCATCAATCCGGTGGTGATAGTCCTCCGGCCCGTCGAACACGATGGCGCGGCCTTCAAAGGCGTTCGGATCTTTCGGGTTGGAGAGATACCGATCGCGGAACTCTGACGTGATGACCGATGTCTTCATGATCGCTGAGTCGAACAGATTTCCCTTGAGATTGAGGAAGCCGGCCTGCTTTTGCATCGGCGCGTCGTAGGACTTGATCACATCACGGTCGCTTGGGGTCCGCCCTTCGCAGTTGGCGTACAGCGTCTTCCCGTTCACAGTCTGCGCTTGGCTGTTGATTTTGCCGGCCTTGATCAATTCGGCAACGACTGCCGGTAGCCCGCCGGCGCGATGGTACTCCTCGCCGAGATACTCGCCGGCTGGCTGCAGGTTCACAAGCAACGGGATCTCGTAGCCGATACGCTCCCAGTCGTCGTTATCAAGCTCGACGCCGATGTGGCGGGCGATCGCATTGAGGTGGATCGGGGCATTGGTCGATCCGCCGATGGCCGAGTTGACGACGATAGCGTTCTCAAAGGCTTCGCGTGTCAGGATGCGGGATGGACGCAGATCCTCCCACACCATCTCGACAATGCGCTTACCGGTGAGATAGGCCATCTGCTGGCGTTCGCGATAAGGCGCCGGGATGGCGGCGCAACCCGGCAAACTCATGCCGAGCGCTTCGGCCAAAGAGTTCATCGTCGACGCCGTACCCATGGTATTGCAATGACCGGCTGATGGGGCCGATGAGGCGACCAGTTCAGCGAAACCTTTGTAGTCAATCTCCCCGCGCGCCATCATCTCGCGGGCTTTCCAGACGATCGTCCCGGATCCTGTCCGCTCACCATTGTGCCAGCCGTTCAGCATCGGCCCGCCGGATAGAACGATTGCCGGAAGATCCACGGTCGCCGCAGCCATGATCTGCGCCGGCGTGGTCTTGTCGCAACCCGTGGTCAAGACCACCGCGTCAAGATGATAGCCATAGAGCACCTCGACCAAGGACAGGTATTGCAGATTCCGGTCCAGGGATGCTGTCGGCCGTTTGCAGGTCTCTTGAATTGGGTGGATCGGGAACTCGAACGCGACACCGCCGGCCTCGCGGATGCCGTCGCGCACTCTGTCCGCCAGAACCAGGTGATGCCGATTGCACGGCGCAATGTCCGAGCCCGATTGTGCGATGCCGATAATGGGTTTGCCCGACTGAAGCTCGTCCAGCGTCAGGCCGAAGTTCATGGTGCGCTCAAGATAAAGCGCCGTCATGTCGGCGTTGTCCGGGTTATCGAACCAGGCCTTTGAGCGGAGCTTGGCGCGCTGCTCCTGCGTTGGCTGATTTTTACGGTCTTCGGCCATGTTTCCTGCCCATTGTCACATTGGTTATCGCATTGTGGCGCACGCTATCACGCCCCAGCCGAGCGGCGCCAACTGAATCGACGCGTCAATCGCGCGGCAGGCATGTTCCGTCCCGGGCGGCTTGCGGCTGGCGTCGCAGATATATGACATTCGCCAAGCGGACGCGATGACTACCGGACGACCAGCACCGGTATCTTCGTGTGGGTGAGTACCTTAACGGCTTGGCTGCCCAGGAGCAGCGCTTCGAGGCCGCGACGTCCATGAGAGCCTAGCACAATCAGCTCGGCACCTGCCTTTTGTGCAGCGTCGATGATGCCAGCGTACGGCCAACGGTTCGCGTGATGCGCGGTCTTGATCGGAACGCCGGCTGCCTGCGCTTTGTTCACGGCCGCTTCCAGGACCGTCTCAGCGTAGACTTCGCACTGCTGTTCGTAACCTTTCGGGTCGACAACGGCCTGCTGCTCGGTGAAGGCAATCGACTCAAACGGTTCCGTGATGGTCACGGCCGTCAGGGCAGCGCCCGTGTTCTTGGCAAGTGCGATCGCGTGATCCATGGCCTTGCCGGCGATTTCCGAGCCATCCGTTGCGACGATAACGTGTTTGTACATGGGCACCTCTCCTCGTCAGGCGCATGTGGTGATCGCTGTCGTCATGGCCCACGTGCGCCGTCTTGTTCCCGTACTCACGATTTCAGAAAATGCGCGGAGATCCTTGATGTGCGTCAATCCGGTCAGCCGGGGCTGATGAGGTCTGTACCAGTCGCGCCGGTTGAATGCTCAAGCTTCAACACAACGCGCTCCGCGTGTGCGATGACCACATCGCGCGCGCGGGTGAATACGACGTTGCCGGACATGTATGCGGATGGACGCCCATTGATCCGCATGTGAAGATTGCTGCCTTGGTGTTGGGGGGGCTCATGAGCGGCGCAACGCACAATCTTATCTCCACGGCGTTGCCGTCGCGCGATGCGGAGGTGGTCGATCATCTCCTGACCGCTGATGGTGTGCGGCTTGAGCGTATCGTGTCGCTCGGCCAGGCGTCGCCTGACGATTTCTGGTACGACCAGCCCGAGGCGGAATGGGTGATGTTGTTGTCGGGACATGCACGCCTGAGATTGGCCGAGGAGTCCCATGATCGGGACCTCAAGCCTGGCGACGCCGTCTACTTGCCGGCGCGGTGCCGGCATCGCGTCACGTGGACCGATCCTGCCCAGCCCACGGTTTGGCTGGCGCTGTTTGTCGACGCAGATCTCCGTCCCGCTGTGACCGAACCGGTTCATCGGTGACGAGTCTTCGAACTGAGTGGTGGCGAATGCGCTGTTCAGCGCGCACGTATCGCCGCCAGTAGGACGCGCACGTCGCCGCCGAGGAGCCGATGACGGCGCTTCCTGGTCAGCTGCGGCGGAATCCTTGCCTTCGGGTATCTCACGGCATAGAGAAAGGCCCATCCCGCTCTTGGATCGACCGGACGTTCCTGGTTCACGCCGGCGAGTCGATCGAACAGAGCCGGCTGCACCAGACCGCCAACGGTTACGGCAACGAGCCGGTTCAGCGCACCGCTCTTCCGACGATACCAATCCTCGCCACGGGAGTCGGCAAGTTCAGCCATGACGACCAACGGCATAACGGAAAAAACGTGGTAGTGCAGCGCGCGCGCGCCGCGTGAGAGTTCAAGTGGCAGCGTCCCGTTCGCGGCGATGGTATCCACGGCGTCACCAAAGATGGTTGTCGCACGCTTCCACGCTTGCGCGTTACCAGTTGCCAACGCCGTACCGGCTTGGGCAAGACCGTGCCAGTACCAATGGTTGTTCCTTGTCCGTCCCGGCGCCGACAACGCCGAGTAGGACGCGCGCACCATCGCCTGCAGCCATCGGCCGATCCGGTCGTGTTGCGCCGGCGACGCCCATTTGCGGATCTTGAGGTAGACCAACGCAAGGCCTGCGGAGTCCCAATTCCGCTGATACTCGGCCTGCTTTGTTGCCATGTGCCCGAGATACGCGCCGGCATCTGCCCACGCGTCGAGCCAGGAGATGGCACAACGTGCGGCCGTGTCGCGGTCGGCTTGCGTTCGCGCTTGCCAGGCCTTGTCGGCATTGCGGGAAACCGTCCTCAGGAAGGTGCGTTGCGTTTCGGTCTGGCGGCGCAAGTCATCGCGCTTTGCAACGTCAACCTGGGACTTCGCGGGGTCGCTGTAATAGCGGGTCAAGTTCAGGTCCGTTGCAGCGCGCGGCGGTTCCGGGCAAGCGGTCGCTGCAAGGGAGCTGCTTGCGAACGTGATCATCGCCGTTAGTGTCACGAACTGGTATGTCATTGGGCTCGGTGCGGTTGCTCCCAGGCTCGGGCATGTTGGTTTAGCAGCTCAGCGGTTGCCAATCCCTTGATGGAGTGCGTGATGGCTTCGCATACCTTCTTTTGCATCGACGGGCACACGTGCGGAAACCCCGTTCGCCTCGTCTCTGGCGGATCCATCCCTTCCTTGTCTGGCGAGACCATGTTTGCGCGCCGTCAGGCCTTTCTCGCTGAGTATGACTGGATTCGGACGGCATTGATGTTCGAACCGCGCGGGCACGACATGATGTCGGGGTCCATCCTCTACCCACCGACTCGCGATGACTGCGATGTGGGCGTTCTGTTTATTGAGACGTCCGGCTGCCTCCCGATGTGTGGGCACGGCACAATCGGCACTGTGACGATCGCGATCGAACGTGGCCTGGTGCAGCCGCGAACACCCGGTGTCCTGCGCCTCGACACCCCGGCAGGTTTGGTCGTGGCGGAGTACGTTCAGGACGGGCCCTTCGTATCGTCGGTCAAGATCACGAACGTGCCGTCGTTCCTCGAACGGGTGGATTGCAAGACGTCCGCCGACGGCCTAGGTGCCGTGACCTGTGACGTGGCATATGGCGGGAACTTCTACGCAATCGTCGAGCCACAAGCGGCGGGCCCATTTACTGATCTCGCCGACGTCGCACCTGACGATCTTATCCGATGGAGTCGCGATATCCGTGACGACCTAAATCAGACCTACGATTGGCGGCATCCGGAAAACCCGGACATCAATCGTGTGACGCATATCATGTGGACCGGCAAGCCAACCGTTGCCGGCGCGACCGCACGCAACGCCGTCATTTACGGCGAGAAGGCTATCGACCGTTCGCCCTGCGGTACCGGTACGTCTGCGCGGATGGCGCAGTGGCATGGCCATGGGAAGCTCGCGGTCGGCGACGCGTTCGTGCACGAGAGCATTATCGGGTCGCTGTTCACCGGACGAGTGGAGGCCGATGCGCAGATCGGCGCCACGGCCGGCATTGTACCGTCGATCGAAGGTTGGGCTCGCGTCACCGGCTTGAACACGATCTTCGTCGATGATCGCGATCCTTACTGGCAAGGCTTTCAGGTGGTTTGACACCAGAAGGCGGACGTTAACCCGTCCTCGCCTGATAGAGGGATGAGTTGATTAGGTGCGCCCGATCAGCCTGAGCAAAGGGTTCCTTCGAATGACAGACCGACGGCTGAGGTCGAGTAACTCCGATACGCCGTTTGGCTCAAACTTTTCCGCAAGCGCCTCGTATCCTTGGTCCAGTTTGAAATCTGCCTCTTCGGGGTACAGCAGTATAAGACCGAAAAAGTTCAGGCGATCGCCATCGGGCAGCATCAATGTCGCGTGACTTGCTGGTAGCAATCTCGGAAAGTCCACGAGCGCCACATTCAATCTGCTGGCGTTCGTGTACGGCTCATTCTCGAAGTTCGGAATTGTGTGACCCGGTGCAAGCCAGGTTTGCGCCACGTGCGGATACCGCGCCAACCATTTCAGCAACCCGATCGGCCAGTAACTGTTCTCATCGTCTTCGCTTCGCTCGAGGGTCTCTGCTAACGCGTCACCCCATGCGCGGGGCAGAGCCATGATCAATTCGGCGCGAGACCATTCAGCCGGATCAACACCTTCCGGGATTGCCATACGGAGGTCGCTCATGCCGGAGGTTACGTAGACCCAGTAGTCCCGATTCTCATTCGGCGCATAGACGAGCACATCCAAGTGGACGAGATCTGAGATGATCTCATGGAACACCGTCGCAGCCTCGCCAATGACAGGCTCCAAGTGTTCTTGTATGAGTTCGCAATTCTCCGCATAGCTTTCAGGTTGTGTCCAACCCGTTTCGCGGTCTTTTCCGACAATGATGCGCGATCCGCCGGGTGTAACGTCACCGTCCTTGAAGTCGTCATCTGACATGATGGTTCCGCCCTCTGGTTTCAGAGCTGGCCGCGTGTGCCGAACGCGATCTCTGGCGCACAAATTCGCTGAAACCTTGTTTCTTTGGAGCGAAAGCGCCAAAAACAACGACTGCGCCGGCTCTGTCCAATGCGAGGGTCACATGGGCTAGTCTTGCGACGCATCAACTAGAGGTTGACGAGGCCATCGGCTAACGACAGCGGATCGATTTATATAGAAGGCAGTCATCCACATCTGCCTTGCGTCTTGATTATGTTCCGACACGTTTGGCCGGCTCTGAGCATGAAGGCTGGCCTCCACCGTTTTGGCTGGACGGGTTTGCAAGCATCGAGGCGATCAGTTGATCAAATCACTGCACAGATGTTGACTGACATCCCTTCGAAAACGGAGGTGGCCGATGCCGCTCTCAGGCCCAAAGCCGACTTGGCTGACGTTCGACTGTTACGGCACCTTGATCCAGTGGGATGAGGGCCTTCTGGCCGCCGTGAAGCAGATCCTGGCCAAGCAAACCACAACGACGATCGATGCGGATGTCTTGATCGAGGTTTACGACAAGTACGAGCACGAGCTGGAGCAGACGCCGCCGCATCGTCGGTTTCGCGATGTCGCGGGGCGCGGGCTTGAGCTGGCGATGGCGGAGCTTGGTCTCACTTATCAGCCGAGCGACATCGAGATTCTGACGTCCAGCATTTCAAAAATGCCGCCGTTTCCAGAAGTGCCGGATGCGCTCGGCCGCCTGAAGGCGATGGGCTTCAAGCTCTGCATCATTTCGAATACGGACGACGATATCATCGCTGGAAACGTCGCGCAGCTTGGCGGTCACATCGATCGCGTGATCACCGCGGAGCAGGCACACGCGTACAAGCCGTCGCGTCAGACGTTCGCGTTCGCGCATGACGCCATCGGCGTAGAGCAAGATGCGCTTGTCCATATCTGTGCCAGTCCGCATCTCGACCTCGCTGCTGCGCGCGACATGGGGTTTCGTTGCGTCTGGATCGATCGGGGCACAGGGCGCAAACCGTTGCCGGACTACAGTCCCAATGCGGTCTTGCCAACGCTCGATCGGGTGCCAGACCTGTTTGCTCAGCTGGGTTGGGACTAGCCAACGGAGGCTCGGCTGCGATCCATGACTATTCGCTTGGAGGAGGTGCAGCTCTCGGAGCATGCGCCGCTGATCGATGCCTGGCTGCATCTCCCGCATGTCTCGAGATGGTGGGGCGATCCGGCGTGGCGAACGGTGCAACTCCGAGAGACACCTGATCATGAGCACGCCGTCATCGCGTACGACGGTGTTTCTGAGGGTGCTGGGCCAATCGGTTATGTGCGCTGGCAGGCGGTCGACCGTGAGACCTTGGATTCCGTCGGGCTGACGGACTTGCCGGACGGTTCTATCGATATCGACCTGTTTATCGGAGACGCGTCTTATCTCGGTCGTGGATTGGGTGTGAGAATTCTAAACGCGCTCGCTCGTCATTTGCAGCAAACGACAGACGTCCAAGTTATCGGCCTGACGACGTCGGTCGATAACTTGCGCGCATTACGTGCGTTTGAGAAAGCAGCGTTTCAAAAGCACCTGAGATACGACGATGATACGTTTGGCCCGTGCTGGATTCTCATTCGCAAGATCCGGTGACATCTCTGATGTGGTTCGGGCTGCGATCACGCGAACTCAGCCATTGCGATACGTGTAGCTGTAGCCGTTCAATGCCGGCGCGCCGCCGAGGTGTGCGTAGAGAATGTTCGCACCGTCCGGGAAGTAGCCATTGTTCACGAGGTCGATGAGCGCCTGCATGGATTTGCCTTCATAGACAGGGTCCGTGATCATCGCTTCCGTACGGGCGGCAAATCGAATGGCCTCGTTTGTCTCGTGGCTGGGAACGCCATAAGCGGGATAGGCATAATCTTCCAGAATGACGATCTCATCGTCTGTGACGCCACGTCCGAGTTCGACAAGCCCGGCGGTGTTGTCAACGATCTGGCGCACTTGCTGGCGAGTCTCCTCCGGCGTGCCCGATGCGTCGATCCCAATGACCTTGTTGGCGCGATTATCAGCAGCGAACCCGACAATCATACCGGCCTGCGTAGACCCGGTGACAACGCAGACAATGATGTAGTCGAACGTCACGCCCAATTCGGCTTCCTGGGCGCGGACTTCCTCTGCAAATCCGACGTAGCCAAGCCCGCCGTATTTGTGGACCGAGGCCCCGGCGGGGATCCCGTAGGGTTTGCCGCCGGCGTCCTTCACGGACTGTATGGCGTCCTCCCAGCTTTTCCGGATGCCGATGTCAAAGCCGTCCGGCACAATCCGGCTCTCTGCGCCCATAAGGCGTGTCATCAGGATATTGCCGACCCGATCGTAGACGGCGTCTTCGTGCGGTACCCAGCTTTCCTGGACGACGACGCATTTCATGCCGAGCTTTGCCGCGACGGCAGCAACCATGCGGGTATGATTGGACTGAACTCCGCCGATCGAGACAAGCGTATCGGCATTTGAGGCGATCGCATCCGGGACGATGTACTCGAGCTTGCGAAGTTTGTTGCCGCCCAACGCCAGTCCTGAATTGCAGTCGTCGCGCTTGGCGTAGATCTGGACCTTGCCACCAAGCGCGTCCGTCATTCGCGGCAGATGCTCAATCGGCGTGGGGCCAAAGGTCAGCGGATAGCGTTCGAATTTGTCCAGTCTCAGCACATCGGCCTCCCGGTGCGTATCGGTGTGAGCTGATTACAGCTCAATCTGAAAGCCTCCAGACTACGACCAATTGCGTGATAGGTGTTTGCAATGATGTCTGGTCAAATGTCGTTGATTGGCAATCCCAAGCAGGAATCTCGACATTCATGATCATGAAATACGCCTTTGATGAGTAATTCTTACGGCCCGGTCGATCTCGATCGCATAGATCGCCGCATTCTCAAGCACTTACAGCGTGACGGGCGGGCAACCAACGCGGAAATCGCAAAGGCCGTCCATGTCAGCCCGGCGACCTGTCACCGGCGTACGCAGCGGTTGTTCGAACAGGGCTTCGTGAAGTCGGTGCGCGCCGAGATCGCACCGGCCAACGTCGACCGCGGGGCGCTGGTGGTGGTCGGCGTCGTTCTGGATCGCTCGACGCCGGACAGCTTCGGTGCGTTTGAAGCCGCAGTTGCGAAGCTGCCCTTCATCCTCGATTGCCATCTGGTCGCGGGCGACTTCGATTACTTCCTGAAGATCCGCGTGCGCGACATTGCAGACTTCAACCGCCTTCACGGTGAGCAGCTGATTGCCCTTCCGGGTGTGCGCCAGACGCGGACGTTCTTCGTCATGAAGGAAGTGATCGATAACGCGCCGCTGGATTTCTAGGGCCGTTGATTTGGCGGTCGAATAGCCGGCGTATCGACGGCAACGGTCCCGTGTTCACGCGCAGCGCTGGCTCATCCAAAGGCGGATGTTCGGCAAGCTTTCCCAACCAAATGCATACGGTGACGGGCCGTGCTCTCTGAGATGTTGGAGGCGTTCCATGGCTTGGTCTGACGTCGGCCGTTCACCGACCTCAATCCACCACATGGCGAAGTGCGCTTCGGGCAGAACTTCAAACCACTTCGACTTTTTTTCGTAGACGCGTGTGTGGATTGTGTTCCAGACGAAATGTTCGAGGTCTTCGGGTGTTTCCCAGACACTGAGATTCACAATGACGCGTGGGTCGCTGCCAACGCGCACATCCATCGCATTGGAACCGTCATCCCCCTTGAGGCGCCAGACAAAGCCGGGCGACCGTTCTGCAACCGCATTCACCCGGTTCAATGCGCCGACGAAATCGGCGAGACGTGCGCTCGTCAGATCATCCAGGGCGCGACCGACGTTGAGCTGTGCGAGATGGTGTCTGTCGGGTTGCCGAAAGTCCATGTGTACGCCTCCATCGCGTAGTTGGGTCTCAAGATGCGTATCAGGTCCTCCCGCTTGCATGGGATGCGGAGTTCGCGCAGGGTCCTCCAGAATAGGAGTGCGCTGGAGAGACGCCCATGATCGCCGATACACGTTGGACCGGCATCCACCCTGCTGTCACGACGAAGTTCACGGAAGAGGATGCGCTCGATCACGACGAAATGGCTCGCTGCTTCAAGCTTCAGATCGATGCGGGGGTTGATGGCCTGATCGTTTGCGGATCGCTGGGTGAAGCGTCGACTCTTGATCCGGATGAAAAGTTGCAGGTTCTGGCCACTGCAAAGGCCGTGGCAGGTGATCGGCCGGTGACGCTCACAATCTCGGATGGTTCGACCCGGAATGCCGCTAAGCTGGCCGAAGCCGGTGCAAAGGCCGGGGCCGACGGCCTCATGGTGCTGCCGGGGTTGCCCTACAAGTCGGACCGCCGTGAGACGATCGCGCACTTCCGAACGGTTGCACGTGCCGCGGAACTCCCTGTTATGATCTACAACAATCCGCCGGCCTATGGCGTGGACATCACACCGGACATGCTGGTCGAGATGGCGGACGAGCCGTTGTTCGTCTCGGTCAAGGAAAGCTCGGACAACGTCCGGCGGATTACAGATATCATCAATCTTTGCGGCGATCGCTACCGGGTCTTCACGGGCGTTGACAACCTGGCGCTCGAGAGTTTTGCCATGGGCGCTGTCGGCTGGGTTGCCGGCTTGGTGGTCGCATTCCCGAAAGAGACGGTTGCGATCTGGAAGCTCAGTCAGACAGGCCGTTGGGACGAGGCGCGCGAGATCTACCGCTGGTTCCGGCCGCTTCTCGACATTGATGTCTCAACAAAGCTTGTCCAAAACATCAAGCTGGTCGAAGCCATGGTCATCGATTCGAACGATCGTTGCCGTGCACCGCGTCTGCCACTTGTTGCAGACGAGCGCGCGCGGATTGCCAGGATTGTTGAGGCCGCGCTGGAGTCGCGACCACCGTTGCCGGATTTGTGGGAACGACGCGGCTGATAAGAACGCCGCGGAATGAGGGCTCCCGGACTGCCGCTACGGTTTCAGAACCAGGGGTTCCTGCGGCAGGACAATGCGCTCGGGCTTGATGCTCAGTCGCTCCGGCTTCACCCCTGCGATTATCGGGGGCGGCTCTGACAGTGACATGGCCGGTTTGTATGTCTTCGTCTTCGCCGGCCGAACGGGCCGATCCTTGAATGGTCGATGTGGTGGCAGCACCTTGTTCCCCCTAATCTGAGTGTATTCACAATGCCGTAACCAAACTTCGTGCCAATCGACAGCGACCGTGCCGTGGCGGGTGTTTGCGCGTGTTGGGTGGCATTATCTGGGGGTACGGTTTGATCGAAAGTTGTGCAATTGCCTGGAAACGGTGCAGGCTTGTCGCCTGTCGCGTGTGGTCAGACGCGTTCGTGAAGACAATATACATACGATGAGCGAAGATAAGCGGCGCGAACGACGGCGCGGATATCACCACGGCAACCTCCGGGAAGCGCTGATGTCCGCTGCGTTGTCATTGATCAACGAGAAGGGGCCGGGCGGCTTCACATTCGCCGAAGCGGCGCGTGCGGCCGGCGTCTCCCCGGCTGCACCTTACCGACACTTCCGGGATCGCGACGCCTTGCTTGCCGGCGTTGCGAAGCAGGGTTTTGAGCTGTTTGCCGATGCCCTGATCGCGGCCTGGGATGACGGACGACCATCGCCGGCGGTCGCGTTCAATCGCCTCGGGCGCGCCTATCTCGGGTTTGCACGGTCCGAGCCGGCTTATTTCTCAGCGATGTTCGAAAGTGGGCTGTCGTTTCAGGACTACCCGGAACTTAAGACGGCCGGCGATCGGGCCTTTGCCGTCTTGCGTGATGGGTGCGAGGCCGTCGTCGCAACACTGCCCGCAGACCGGCGCCCGCCTGCGATGATGATGGCGCTACACGTCTGGTCGTTTTCGCATGGAATCGCAGCACTGTTTGCGCGTGGGGACGGCGCGCGGCGCACGATTCCCATGCCGCCCGAGGACTTATTGGAAGCGGGAATCCTCATCTATCTCGACGGTCTCGCGGGTCCGAACGGCCGTTGAAGAATCTCAATTCCAAAGCCTTGAAACCCGGAAATCGTCCCCCAACTATGTAAATGTGAAGAACATTCACATGCGATGAAAGTGTGGGAGAGCCGGATGACAGAAGCGCTAGGGCGCCTCGAATCGCAACTCGACGCGTGGGGTCGGCCGGCCTGGATTATCGCGATGGTGCTTGGCTTCATCGTGTTCTGGCCGATTGGTCTCGCCTTGCTGGGATACATGATTTGGAGTGGACGAATGGGATGTGGACGATCAGGCGGCCGCGGTCGCTGGCAGAAGCGTATGGCGGACAAGTGGGAACGGAAGATGAGCGCGTGGGGTATGCAGGCCAAGGCCTACGAGCCGACCGGTAATCGCGCGTTCGATGAGTATCGCGAGGAAACGTTGCGGCGTCTCGAAGACGAAGCGCGCGAGTTCAGCGAGTTCCTTGAGCGCTTGCGGATGGCTAAGGACCGGCAGGAGTTCGAAGACTTCATGACGGATCGCAAGAACCGGCCGCAAACACCGCCAGGTCAATCCGGCCCGGCCAGTGGTGGGCCGCAGACGGACTCGCCGACTGCAGCTTAAACCCGATTTCCATTGTATGTGTCGCGACAGCCCGGCCCGTGTGGCCGGGCTTCCTTGTTTTAGGCGTTCTCCGGCATCATGCCTGGCGGGATCAACTCCGGACGTTCGGCAATGATCTTGTCGTCGATCTCTTTCGCACGTGCCGCCGAAGGCCGGGCGAGAATGCGGGCCACGTATGCTTCGAATGATGGCCGTTTCTCCAGCACCTTGAATTCCGTCAGCCAATTGATTTGCGCGCCGACATAGATATCCGCTGCCGAAAAGGTGTCGCCAAGAACGAAATCGTTTTTGGAGAACCACCCGTCGAGTGCATCGACGACATTGTCGACGCTGCCATAGCCCGACATGGCCAGTTTGTCGTCGGGCACCACGAAGCCCATGCTCTTGTTGGTGGCAGCAGGATCAATGCAGCCGGCGCTGAAGAACAGCCAGCGATAGTAAATGCCCCGCTTTGGATCCGTGACGGCCGGCGCCAGTCCGGCGTCTGGAAACGCATCAGCGAGATAGGCAATGATCGCGCCGCATTCGGTGACGACAACGTCGCGATGCTTGATCGCCGGCACTTTGCCCATCGGGTTGATCGCCAGGTATGCCGGCTCTTTCATGGTGCCGTAGTAGGTGAGGATCTCGGTATCATACGGCTGCCCGATCTCCTCCAGCATCCAGCGCACGATGGAACCGCGCGACATCGGATGCGTGTAGAGCATGACCTTGTCTGACATGAAGACTTTCCCCTCTTGATCGATCTCGTTGTCGTGTCGGATCTTGTTGCGTCGTCTTTGAAGTCCGCGGGGCCGTAGCGACCCGCAATCCGGCGGTGATCTGACACCGCGATTGCGGCCGTACCATGTGTCCGGCGCAGTGCCTATGTGCACCAACAGCGCAGCACCCGCAGCCGCGACCCTCTTGAAGATCCGCGTTCGGAGTGCTATGTGCGCGACCCGAATGGACCGATACACAAAACGAATTCGAGACCAATGACACGACTGGCAGAACGCAATCAGGGTTACGCAGCGGCACGCGCAAGCGCGTCGATGGCGTACGCGTACCCGATGCTCATCTAGCCGGTTCCATTGTCCTGGGGCCGTTGCGGCCCACCTCGCGCATATCACGCCCCGGTCGGCCGCCGAGCCCCGGGGCGTTTCGCATTTCGAGCGCGAGAAGACGAAAGCCAGGGCTATCCATCCCTTCAAACGTCAGAGCGCTCGATCCGAGTTTGGCGCGCCAAAGCCAACGGCGAGGTTGTCCGGATTAGCTACCCGGACGGCTTCGCCACCTTTCAAACTTTGGAGTAGAACCATGACAGACAAAGTGCACGTGAATGTCGGCACCATCGGTCATGTCGATCATGGCAAGACGACTCTGACGGCGGCGCTGACACACGTTCAGGCGGCGCGCGTTGGCGGCACGGCGCTCGGGCTCAACCAGATCGACAATGCCAAGGAAGAGAGTGTCCGCGGCATCACGATCAACACGGCCCATGTCGAGTACGAGAGTGCCGACCGCCACTACGCGCACATCGACTGCCCCGGGCACGCCGATTATGTGAAGAACATGATCACCGGCGCGTCGCAAATGGATGGCGCGATCCTGTTGGTCGACGGCACCGAAGGTGCGGCCAAGCAGACGATCGAGCACATCCTGCTCGCCCGGCAGGTCGGTGTTGGCCACATCGTCGTGTTCGTCAACAAGATGGACATGATCGATCCGGCCGATCGCGCGGACATGGTTGAGCTGATCGAGATGGAGATCGGCGCGATGCTCGCAGCCCAGGGCTACGAGGATGTCGCGTTCGTGTTCGGCAGCGCGCTCAAGGCTCTGCAAGCCGCTGAGCGTGGTGAGGCCGATGGCGATGACGCCACGTGCGTCCGCGATCTGGTTGATGCGTTGGACACGAAGATCCCCGATCCCGTGCGCGATTTCGATGCGCCGTTTCTGATGCCGATCGAAGGCGTGCACACCATTCCGGGTCGCGGCACGGTCGTGAGTGGCCGGGTCGATCGCGGGACCATCCGGGTCGGTGATCCGGTCGAGATCGTCGGTCTCGATACCGGTGGCGAGCAGGTCGTCGTCACGGGTACGCAAGCGTTCCGCAAGGACGTCGACGCGGCCCGCGCCGGCATGAACGTCGGCCTGTTGCTGCGCGGCGTGAAGCGCGAAGGCGTGCAGCGCGGTCAGGTGTTGAGCGCGCCGGGCGTGATCAAGCCCTACGCCAAGGGCCACGCGCGGATCGTGGTGTTGAGCAAGGACGAAGGCGGCCGCCACACGCCGTTCGGCAGTGGCTATCAGCCTCAATTCTTCTTCGGCACAACCGACGTGACCGGCGTGATCACGGTGTCCGGTGAGACCGGTCTTGTCCAACCCGGCGACCAGGCCGACATCAGCTTCGAGCTGAAAAAGCCAGTCGGCATCGAAGCCGGCATCCGCTTCGCCATCCGCGAGGGTGGTCGCACTGTCGGTGCGGGTTTCGTGACCGAGGTTGCGGGGTGAAAGCGTCGATGGAGGCAGAGGCTTAGGAGAGTGCCCCGAGCCGGCGCGTGTGATTTGGGCACGGGTTGGCTCGGGGTGGGTGCTTTTGATTGCAGACGGAAGTCTCCTGCTCGGCTCTTGTTTGTAAGCTTGCTCTCATTGGTTGATGGCGGACTCCAGGGCCTGCGCGGCCGTCAAGTATGGAGACTCAGGGTAAGGAAATCGCGGACCTGGAATAGATTCAGGTCGTAATTTCGTGCGTCTGCATCGGAGATTGTAATAATAATTCGGTTTGCAATCTTCCCGTCTTTGGATGCGTAAACAAACGACTGCGCAATTCTTTCAATGATCTTCTGTCGAGGAATCTGCAGGCGGCCGCGACCACTACCTATGAGTGGCACATGCAAATCCCCAAGCTCGCCTTGGTCGCGGAGTGCTTTCCACAAGCCATCTAGAATTATATCAAGGTCCTGGTCATTTGTTCGTGCATTACCGGTCTCATTTAAGTTTGCCATTGCGACTAGGTAAAACACCTTACCTTCTGCGGTCACCTGCGCAACTGTGCCAAGCGGGTATCTTCTGCGCTTTCCAGGGCTGCTCGCGCTTTCGTGCTGGGTAGACCTCAGGGCCTTAGAGATCTGCCTGTCTAAATCGGCCACTTCTCCATTGAAGTACCGGAGTGTAAATTGACCTTGAAGGCTGTCGGCTGCTATTAACTTGGACGATATGTTAGTGTCGAAAGTTGAATTCGTACTTATTACAATTCCATTGGGCGCGTTAAGTATGTCACCGATTCGCACTTCTATGTGATAATCTTTTCCTGGAATTTTGTGCCTTATTCTTGTTACTGGGAACCTGGACCAAATCCCCGCTAAAGCAGCTGTCGCAAACATTCCATGCAATACGAAATCCTGTTTGATTAAGTCTGGGTATATTTCAAAAAACTCGGCAATTTGAGCGGCAACAAAGGTTATTCCTATCACCTCCAATGCTGATCTATATGTCTTTTGGGATAGGAAAACGTGACGCCAAAATGCAATGGTGAGAAGTCTTGTCCAGACATAGCTCATGAGTTGAGCCCTAGCTTCTCGTAAGTGCTTTCTTGATAATAATACGGCCCTTTATCTCCGGCTTTGAGGTGGGCTGCGTGTGAATTGGGCCAGTTGTTCATTGCAAAAGCGATGATCTTCTGTTTGAATGGTACGTAAATTGCTAGCTCGTCTCGGATTGCAGGAGGACACCTTTCATCTTTCGTTCGGGAGTCGTTGAGATTCACGCCAATGATAGGTAGTCTTAGACGAAGAGCGACCTCCATCTCCCATTTCACGAATTTAGTCAGGAACTTTGTCTTCTCACCGATTAAAACAATAAGCAGTTTTGAGTTAGCGAAGCGGTCTCGCAGCTGCCGCCGGCGCAGCGCCGGATCGTCGTCCAGCGGCTGCGTGCGGTGCGCGAACGGATCCGCGCCCTGCCGGCGAACCAGCGGCCGGCGGCGCTGCGCCGTCT
>JBCDAH010000077.1:0-22484 GCA_039186015.1 Pseudomonadota bacterium | reverse complement strand
GATTTTAGGCAAGTCGAGCCCTTCTAGCTGCAGTGAGCTTTGATGTTCGAAGGGGCCGATGCTCGTCCGAGTCAGGGCTGTCATAATCGCTAAAAACATTAGCGGCTGCATCGGTTGTGGCGAATGTGTGCGGTCGTGCCCGTGCGACGTGATCCGCATCAACCCGCAAACCGGCAAGGCTGAGATCATCTATCCGGCCGACTGCCAGATCTGCCACCTGTGCCGCATGTACTGCCCTGTCGATGCGATCACCTTGTCGCCTGAAAAGACGATTCCCGTCGTTGTCTCCTGGGGATAATCATGAAACCGGATCTCAAACTCTTCTATGGGACGACGGCCTTCATCATCTTTATCGGCTTGCCCGTTTTCTTTTATGCAACGGGTGACTTTCCACGACGCTCTTTCGTGAAAGAGGCAATTTCGCTCCTCACACTTTTGGCATTCACATTAATGCTGGGGCAGTTCTTTCTGGCGCGGAGTAACATGGACGTCATCCGCCAGTTCAAAATGCGCAACATTCAAACGCTTCATAAATACATAGCCTACGGCGCGGCCGCCATCATTCTTCTGCACCCGGTATTAATCGTGCTGCCACGCGCCTTCGAAGGTGGCATCGCCCCGTGGGACGCGTTCCTCATGATGTTGATGACCGTTGACAGCTTAGGCGTTGTGCTCGGGCTGATCGCCTGGGTGCTCTTGCTGATCCTGACGCTGACTGCCGTCTTTCGCATGCACCTGATCAAGACGTACCACATCCCGTATCGGAATTGGCGATACTTCCACGGTTTCATCAGCGTCGCGTTCGTCACCGCCGGCCTCGTTCACGCCATTGAACTCGGCCGCCACACCACCATATTGATCGCCGGCTTGATGATCAGTCTCGCCGTCGTTGGAACAGCTCTGCTGTTCCGGCTTTATGCGATGGGTCAGTCCGCGCCGGCCCGATCACCCAAACCTGCCGGAGCAAGCTAGATGGCCCAATCCAAGAAATTGCCGACGGAATTGGATACACGCACGCGGCGCGAGGTGTTGGCGTTGGCCGGAGGTGCGGCTGGGCTGATCGCAATAAACCAATCCGCAGGCTGGGCGCAGAACACGACAGCGGTCAGTACCGCGGCTGTCTCAACTGCAACGCATCAGACCGACGTGCTCGTGATCGGCGGCGGAATGGCCGGCTTGTTTGCCGCCGTCAAAGCACATGATGCCGGCGCCAAGGTCACGGTCGTCTCCAAAGGCCGGCTGGGCTCGTCCGGCCTTACACCGTTCGCGAAGGGCTTTTTCGTTTTCGATCCGTCTCAGGAGACGTTGTCGCTGGATGAGTATACGGCCGCCGTTTCGCGATCGGCTCTGGGCACGAACAACCCGGTCTACACGCGGCAAACGGCCGAGCATTCCCTGGCATGTGCGGCAGACCTCAAGGCTTGGGGCTTCTTTGACAGCACATTGTACAACAAGCCGTTCATGACGCCGATTGCGGAACGCAACATACCGCTTTTCGAGCGGGTCGTGATCACGCATCTCATCAAGGAAGACGGCCGAATGGCAGGTGCTGCCGGGTTTCGACTGGACGCCGAGGAAACCGTCCTATTCCGCGCCAAGTCTGTGATCCTGTGCACAGGGGCTGGTGGCTTCAAGCCAAACGGTTTTCCAGTCTGCGATCTCACGCACGACGGAACCGTCATGGCCTACAACATCGGCGCCAAAGTCACGGGCAAGGAGTGGAACGATGGCCACCTTGGGCGGGCGAAGAACCCGGCGGCGACGTTCGACGGCTGGGGCGATATGTTCGAGCGACTCCCGTCAACAGACGGCGTTGGCATTCGCCACGACTTGGGCGTTGAACCGAACTATCTGGCCTACCGGACCGGCAACCCGGTTCACGCCGGCCCAGGGTTCGGACAGCCTGATCTGCCAACCGGCGGCCCGTTTCGGCCAAAAGAGTTCTCCGGTCGCGACCATCCACCGGGCCCGCCACCAGGCGGTGGATCTTGGTGGCAACGTCTTTTCGGAAGACCGCGCGGCGGCGCTCCTCATCCAACTGGTGGACCGCCACCCGACGCGGCGGCGCCAACGGACGAAGGTCCGATAGTCGGTGGCGGCCCACCGGGCATGCGTGGCCCGGCTATGGGCGGCGCTTCTGCCGGCATGGCAATCCACAAGTCGGAGGGCCTGGTTCCGATCAACGATCAGTGCGAGTCGAACATTCCGGGCTTGTTTGCCGCCGGCGATGCCTTGGGCTCCTACATGTGCGGCGCGATCTACACACAGGTCGGGTCGTCGCTGGCCGGATCCGCCGTTCAAGGCCGCGTTGCCGGCGAGGCGGCTGCGGCGTTTTCGAGAACGGTCGATGTCGCAGTCATCCCGGCGGAGAGACGCGCGTCAATTGCCGGAGAGATTCTGGCGCCGCTCAGACGGGAAGCGGGATACGGGCCGGCCTGGGTTACCCAAACCCTGCAGGGCATCATGATCCCGAACTTTGTGCTCTACATCAAAAGGGCGAGCCTCCTGAATGCAGCGCTCGCCTACATTGAAGAACTGCGCGACCACCACATGCCGATGCTGCGTGCCGCCGACATGCACGAGTTACGTCTGGCACATGAAACGGCAAACATGATCGTCAGCGCGGAAATGAAACTCAGAGCCTCGATCATGCGAACGGAAAGCCGCTGCAGCCACTATCGCCTGGACTACCCTGACGTCGACGACGACAACTGGCGCGCCTGGATCAACATCTACAAGGACGACAACGGGCAGATGCAGCTGGAAAAACAACCGTTCGACGCATGGCCATCCCAGGCGTGACCGTAGTTCCGGACCACAGCACGACGCAGCTCTGCCTACGCGGCTGCGAACATAGATCGCCAATTAAGAATCATGGCCGCTCAACAGCCATCGACGGCCTGTGGACCGAGAGTGCGTCGCATGAGACCGCTTGCTTTCGCTCACGGGCTGTTCCTCGCTTCGCTCGGGCCCTGCGCGGGCGCGCCGCAACGCGGCGGGCCGCGTTCGCGGCCTAGGATCGTCCGACCAGGATAGCCAGCGCTCAAGTAGCGAGCGCTTGCCGCGAGCGATAGCGCACGTCAGGACTCGCTCGAGCCGCGAGCCTGCGAGCGTACGAACAGCGCAAATGAAGGATGGCCAAGACGACGGGTGTTACAGGACATACTGCAGTCGACGACGTAATGAATCGCCCCCACAGACCATAAGTTTGCTTGATTATCACGGAGCCGAAAACACCGGTTAGTCATTGAGACTCCGGCGTGTTGATAGATCTCTCACGCTGTAGACCTGCAGCAAGAGCTTTGGCATCGCTACTTGGTGACGACTTCATAGAGTATCTGGGTGGTCTGACATCTCTATTTGGCTTTGTAGCGCACCGGTAATGGCGTTCGGTATGTTTGGCAGATCTTCAATATCGTTCTTGCCCATCGTCCACGCCAGCGTTGAGATCTTCGTCTACGCGGCTTCTCAAATGGAATACCGGCAAACATCCAAAACAACGTACTGGAGTGGTACGCAACGTGATTGACATTGTCGTCTCGGTCGGGGTGAAAACTGCGCTTTTCCAAATAGCTACAAATAAAACACGTATGGCAATCGTGGCATCGCGCTCGCTGGACCGTCATCTCATCCCAGTATGCATCCGGGCCAAGTTCGACGCTGTCACGTATCTTCAAATGGGGCGCGCTGCAATCTGGACAGAGCAAACTCATTGACGGTTACTTTGCTGCAGGTGCATTGGGAACGTCCAAGTAGCTGTCATCATCGCGATGAGATTGATACAGCCTGACCCGTTGACCATCGCAGCCCTTCACAAACCACAGAAAGGTACCACACCAGTATTCGCCTTCGGCAGTTCCAGATGTTTTTAGGAGCACGTTTCCGGCTGCGTCACGAACTTCAAACTCTGCGCAAAGCTCGAAATGCTGCCCTCCGTAACCGCCGTTGCTAAACTCGACCTCGCGCTTGAAAATCCGCCGATCGCTTACGGAGTCATGATCGATTTCTTCCCATTTCAATACCATCTCGCAGCTCATCTCTCGTATCTTTGATGACATGCTAGCCGGTCTGAGTGCTCGGTGTACAACACGTGCATGCGGTCGACCGTCGCGCGCGCCATAGCGGTCATCGTTGGCCGCTGGACGGCCCTGTGACGGGGCAATGTCCTGAAACTGTCGCGGTCGATGAATGGCGGGTAACTCACTCTATGATGTGCGTAACCTCAGGAACACCGGTCAGGCCAAGGCGGCGATCCCGCCAGCGTTGCGGGCGGACCTTAAAGCTCGGCCCAAGACGTCTCTGCTGTACATTGTCGCTTGAAACGGCACACAAATGGCGGGGCACGACACACGGAAGGCGAACCAGAAGCGACTTGCGACGTGGCCTGCACGACGAGAGAGTAGCAACCGGCGTGACGAACGCCGATTTCAAAGTGACGAACGGCCGACGCAAATTCGATCTGTGTCATTGAAAGTATTGGTGGGTGTACAAGGGCTCGAACCTTGGACCCGCTGATTAAGAGTCAGCTGCTCTACCAACTGAGCTATACACCCGACACCAAGGAAAGCAGCTTCGCGTACCATCGAGATGTGGCGAAGTCTAGATCGTTTCCGCCATAAGCGGAAATCGTCCAGGCAATCAGGCGCCACGAGTCCGCCAGTTGCGACCGGGCTCTACGGTTGAATCAAAAGATGTTCGTGTTGGTACAGGCTCGACAAAACCTGCGCCGTACCACTGACAACAGATCGCAGCGGATCATCGGACACCAGGAATTGGACGCCGACCAACCGCTCAAGCTCCGTATCGAGACTGTCGAGCAGCGCACCACCGCCTGTCAGGTGGATACCGCTCTCGCAAATATCCGCCGAGGCCTCCGCCGGGAGATCCTCCAGGGCACGTTGCACAAACTCGGAGATATCATCGACCGGGTCCTCAAGCGCATCGGCAATATCGCTCGGCTCCAACACAATCGATTTGAACCGTCCGCGCCGCAAATCACGGCCGCGGATGTGGATCTCGGCATCACGCCCATTGACGACACGCTCCGCCGTGCCGGCTTCGATCTTGATGCGCTCGGCGCTCGCCTCACCTATGAGCAGTTGGTGGCGACGGCGCACGAACTTCGCAATCGCTTCGTCCAACGCATTGCCGGCCACGCGGAGCGAGCGCGCCATAATCACCTCGCCGCGCGACAACACGGCGATGTCACTGGTGCCACCGCCAATATCGAGCACCATCAGGCTGCGCGGTTTGTCGACCGGCAATCCCGCACCGATCGCTGCCGCGACCGGCTCCTCAATGAGATTGACGCGACGCGCACCGGCATTCAAGGCCGTCTCGTAGACCGCACGCCGCTCCACCGGGGTCGCCCCCGCCGGCACGCAAATCAGGATGCGCGGCCTGCGAAATCCCATCATCGATTTCGTGCGCTTGATGAACTGCCGCAGCATCTCCTCGGCAGCGACGAAGTCCGCGATCACCCCGTCCCGCAGCGGGCGGATTGTTTCGATGCTCTCCGGCGTCCGGCCAACCATCATCTTGGCCGTCTCGCCGACGGCGAGCACTTCGCGCCGGCCGTCGCGATTCCGAATTGCAACAACCGACGGCTCATCGATCACAATGCCCCTGCCGCGCACATGGACGAGCGTGTTCGCAGTTCCCAGATCAATGGCAATATCGTCAGAGAACACCCCTGACACCGCGCCTAACATACTAAAGCGACCCTCGTGTCGTCCTTGCTCTGCGTCATCATCCGCGCCAACCCGCCGGAGCGCCCACTTCCTCGGCACTGACGGCTATAAAGTCGTCTTTGTGCGGAGATTGTAAGATTGGCGTCGGATGATCAACTTGGGCTCCGTCTTCAAATTCAAATGCGCCATCACCGCCGCAACCGCCAAGCGTCTCGGCAGCTGCCACGTTGCCCGACAGACCCAGTTCTGCGGACACTCTGTTATCACTTAGGTTAAGATTCAGAATAACCTGTGGCGCCGCGGCCGGTTTCAGCCGCGACTGTATCGCATTTTCGTTGTTCTGCACTGCAGATGCGAACGCGCCTCAGGCGTTAACCGACATAATGTTGGGCTGACCCACCGCGTTCCCGCAGAATGATCAGGCGATTGAGGCAAGCAACGTAGGCCTTGGCTGAGGCAACCAACGTATCCGGATCTGCCGCCTTGGCCATTACCGTTCGGCCCGCCTCGTTGAGCCGCACCGAGACCTCGGCCTGGGCATCTGTGCCTTGGGTCACTGCATGCACTTGATAGAGTTCCAGGCGCGCCGTGTGGCTCACCAACTCCTTGATGGCGTTGAAGGTTGCATCGACAGGTCCGTTGCCGGCCGCCTGAACAGTCTTGTGGACGCCGTCGATATCCAACGTCAACGTCGCCGACTGCGGCCCTTGCGTTCCGGCGATCACCGTCAACGAGACGACCGTCATCAGGTCCGTCGCTGTTGCGATTTCCTCGTCGACCAACGCTTCGATATCTTCGTCGTAGATGACCTTCTTGCGGTCGGCCAACGACTTGAACCGGTCGAACGCATCTTCAAGCGCATTCTCACCCAACTGGTATCCGAGCTCATGCAGCTTTGTGCGGAATGCGGCCCGCCCCGAATGCTTGCCCATGACGAGTGAGGTCTTGGCGACCCCGACGCTCTCAGGCGTCATGATCTCGTAAGTCTGCGTGTGCTTCAGCATGCCATCCTGGTGGATACCGCTCTCGTGGGCAAAGGCATTTCGGCCGACTATTGCCTTGTTGTACTGGACTGGAAATGCCGTCGCCGCCGCGACCAGCTTCGATGCCCGGGTCAACATCGCCGTGTCGATACCCGTTTCAAACGGAAATGCGTCTGCCCGCGTTTTGATCGCCATCACGATCTCTTCGAGCGCCGCGTTCCCGGCGCGCTCACCAATACCGTTGATGGTACATTCCACCTGGCGCGCACCGGCGCGGACACCGGCAAGCGAATTCGCCACGGCCATGCCGAGATCATTATGACAGTGAACGGAGAATATCGCTTTATCGGAGTTCGCCACCGCTTCCCTGAGGCGCTTGATAAAGTCGTAGTACTCGTCCGGTGTCGTATAGCCGACGGTATCCGGAATATTGATCGTCGTTGCGCCGGCCTTGATCGCCGTATCGATGCAGCGGCACATGAAATCAAACTCGGTCCGGGTCCCGTCTTCGCCTGACCATTCCACGTCGTCCACCAGGTTTCGGGCCCGTGTGACCGAGGCCTGGACCATATTGAGGACCTCGTCAGGCTCCTTCTGCAATTTGAACTTCATGTGGATCGGCGACGTCGACAGGAACGTATGGATGCGCGGCCGTTTCGCATGCCGTACAGCCTCGCCTGCGCGATCAATGTCCTTTGCGCCAGCGCGGCACAAGCCGGCGACGACCGATGTCTTCACCAGTTCCGCGATCTTGGATACCGCCTCGAAGTCGCCTTCGGACGCGATGGGAAAGCCGGCTTCGATAATATCAACACCCATGGTGTCGAGAAGCTCGGCAACTTCCAACTTCTCAGCCAGCGTCATGGTTGCGCCCGGACACTGCTCGCCATCGCGCAACGTGGTATCGAAGATCAAGACGCGTTCTCGCGAACTTACGTCGCTAACCGCGCCATTGGCGTCGCTCGAGCCAGAACGCGCCGCGGCATTCGTATCATTGGTCATGGGTGATTTCCGTTATCTCGCGCCAACCGTTCAGCCACCGACACGGGCGGCCGTACATCTTGGAACCCCTAGGCAACTGCGGCGCCGCACAGGCGCGCACCTCCCGGCCTAGGGGCTTATAAGTCGTAGCGAGATAATGCGAAGATACGCGGAAACGCCGCCTGAACCGCCGCTACGGATCAGTGCTGCACAGGTCATCTGTGAACAGTTTACGGCCATTGCGAAGATCGCACTTTGAATTGCCCTGTGTATATGTATAGCGCAATCTCGACGCGATCTCAACCTCGCGTGGCATCAGACCTCGATCGTCCCTTCGCTAATCGGAACGGCACCCCCGCCGATTCGAACCGTTTCCAGCTGATTTTGCTGAACTTCCAGCGAAAGAGCGATCTCGCTGGGACGCCCCATTTCGTAGCCTTGCTCGACGATGCGCCGATGCCATCCTTCCATCGGCGTATCAAACCTCATGACGACGGAAGCAAACCCGGCCACAGCAGATCCGGTAGCCGGATCTTCGTAAATGCCGCCACCCGGTGCGAACATGCGGGCATGAAAGCTTGAGGTCGCATGCACCGTCTCACGCGTGTACACATAAGCCGCATTGTGGCCCGCACTCCCAAACGCCGCCGACCACGCCTGCATGTTCGGCCGCGCACGCGCAATCGCTTCTCGCGACACCACCGGAACATACGTGAAGGGCACGCCGGCGGAATATCGTGCCGGTTTGTGGTTTTGAAACCCGATCTCACTCGGCAGCAAATCCAAGGCGTCGGCAATTCGCTCAACAGAGGGCGCCTCACCGATTTCTTGCGGGAGTTGGGGCACATCAAACTCTGCGAAGGGCGCGCGGTTCGGTGCGAAACGCACACCCACGCGAACCGTGCCGATCTTTTCCTCAAGCGCAACAATCGCCTCATGCGCCGCTTCCGCGTCTTGACGCTTCAACGCAGCCAGATGAATGGCCGTCCCCACCGTTGGATGGCCGGCAAACGGCAACTCGGCAGCCGGCGTGAAAATCCGGACTTTGGCGGCATGAACAGGGCGTTCCGGTGCCATTACAAACACGGTTTCGGACAGGTTGAACTCCCGCGCCACAGCCTGCATTTGCTCGTCCGACAACCCATCGGCATCGTGAACCACGGCAAGCGGATTGCCCGCAAAGCGGGTCTCGGTGAAAACGTCGAGCGTTGCGAACCGAAGCTTCATAGCGATGCGATGCTCCCAGATGTTTTCATGTGCGACGCAGATGCGACTTGTGCCGGAAGGCACGTCTCCCATCCGCGTAATTGGCCGAAACCGCCATTTGACGTCCCATAACGCCGGTCACCTCCTAACGTGGTTGGTCGGTGTGGGAAACGGACAGGCAGATTCCCCGGGGCACAAGCGCTCCCGCCAAGAGTTGGTGCGGACCATGCCCTAACGCACCCCCTAAGCCAAGGATCAAGCGCCATGGCAACGCGCCGCCGGCACACTAGGTCTTGAGAAGCACATCCACCACCGCGCGCGCGTAAGGCATAAGAGTGCCCGGCATTGGCGCATGCACATCACGAACAACGTAGACCGCCGTGACCTCGGATTGCCCACTCTCTATCGTGTGTTGCGCCAAGCGCGATTCAAGATCGGATGCCTTGAGCACCGAATGATAAACGCCGATCAACCCGATCTCTCGACCTGTCCAACACACAAGAGTTTCGGTCCGAGGGCCCAATTCATCAGCACGCAGCCCAAGCTCTTCGGACAGCTCTCGTTTCGCATGCAAATCGAGATCCACAACGGCTTCCGATCCGATGACTTGAATGTCCTGAGGGTCGATAAAGCCGCCCGGCAGATGCAGTTGCCCATCGTTGATCGTTCCCGGTCCGGCATGTGCGGTCACAACGCCCCCGTCCGCCAAGATAATAGCCGCTGTCCCGAAAACATGGGTCATAGACCGATCGTCTGGAGCTTTCTCGCGCCAATAGAGAAACGCGGCAAAGTCCACCGAGACGGCGGTCGCGGTGAACGCGTCCTCAACAACGCGCCAATCGCGCAGCATCAGGATCTGACCGTTGAAGAACGCCGGGTTCTGAGCGACGCGCGCCTGCCAATGCGCGGCAATCTCATCGGCGTTGTCGCGCGCAAATGGCCAGTCGTCGTCGCTGGCTTCGACCCGAAGGCTCCGAGCACGATCGACGCTGATCGGCTTATGCATCACAGAGCCGCTTTTCAAGCTGCGGTAACCTGCGTCCCGGGATGGACCGAGATGGCACCTCACCGATCAGGCGACAGCCCATGCGTTCGTAAAACATCAGCGCTTGCGGATCGGCCTCCACGTCGATGCACGCGAGGCCACGCCGAGTGGCTTCATGTTCCATATGCTGCCACAGGGCACGACCGACGCCGCACCCCATCGCGTGTGGCTCAACAAAGAACAGCTCAACGACCAGAGTGCGACTATCTTCGATGGCAGCCTCGTAGAGCCCGACCGGCACATCGTCGATGTCGGCGACCCAGACGCCGTTCTGCTCCAGGCGATCGGGCCGCACCGTCAATTCGGCGACGCACTGCGCCATGAAGGCGGCGTCATAGCCCCAGTGCGCCTTGGACCGAAGGCACAGCGCGGTCAAAAGCGGGCACTCGTCATGTCGAGCCGGCCGAATCTGAACGCGCTGCGCCATCCCGTTAGTTTTTCTCTTTATCGACCAGAGCGTTGGCCTTGATCCACGGCATCATGCCACGCAGCTTCTCGCCGACCTCTTCGATCGGATGAGCATCATGAATACGGCGCGTTGCCTTGAACTTCGGCTGCCCCGCCTTGCACTCCCGCATCCACTCCGAGGTGAACTCTCCGGTCTGAATGTCTTTGAGGACCCGGCGCATCTCAGCCCGTGTTTCGTCGGTAATGATCCGCGGACCGGATACGTACTCACCGAACTCTGCGGTATTGGAAATCGAATAGTTCATGTTGGCGATGCCGCCCTCGTAGATCAGATCCACGATCAGCTTCACCTCGTGCAAGCACTCGAAATACGCCATTTCCGGCGAGTAGCCGGCGTCAGTGAGCGTTTCGTAGCCCGCGCGGATCAACTCGACGAGCCCGCCGCACAGCACCACTTGCTCGCCAAAGAGATCGGTTTCGCATTCTTCCTTGAAGGTGGTTTCGATCACACCGGAGCGCCCGCCGCCGATCGCGGCCGCGTAGGATAACGCCGTATCATGTGCATTGCCGGACGCATCCTGATCGATCGCAATGAGACAGGGAACGCCGCCGCCGCGTTGATACTCGGAGCGCACCGTGTGGCCCGGACCTTTCGGCGCGACCATGACAACGTCGATGGTCGGGCCCGGCTCAATCAGCTTGTAATGCACGTTCAGGCCGTGCGCGAAGGCAATCGCAGCCCCGTCTTTGATGTTGGACTCGATATGATCCTTCCAGATATCGGCTTGGATCTCGTCTGGCGCACACATCATGATGAAGTCGGCCCAGGATGCGGCATCTGCAACGGACTTGACGTCGAAACCCGCAGCCTCGGCCTTTTGCGCGGACGAGGACCCTGGCCGCAAGGCGATTGTCACCCCTTTCACGCCGGAGTCCTTCAGATTGAGCGCGTGCGCGTGGCCCTGGCTTCCATAGCCGACAATGGCAACCTTTTTGTCTTTAATCAGATTTATATCGGCGTCGCGATCGTAATAGACGCGCATGAGCGGCTCCTCGTTTCGTCACTGTTCGTTCACAAAGGTGGATGAGATGCCGACGGGTACCGGATAATCGCGCATTACGCCAATGAGAATCGACACGCACCCAGCGCCCGGCATGGCAGAAACACCAATGACGGGCCGCATTAACCTCGCAAAGACAGGCAAAAACGGCCGCTCTCGGCAAAAAATCTGGGACCATGTGAATGCGCTGGACGCTTGGGATTGCGACCGCCTTGAGCGGATTACTGCTGACCGGAGCACTCCTCGCCGCGGCCTTTCCCGGTCCGCACCGCATGCTTTGTCCCGGCTGCTTTGGCCTGATGGAGATCGCCCCGGACGTCTTCACGGATGCGCCTCAGGCACGGCATGGCGATCTGTTAAGGATGATTGCAGCCGCCGATCGGACGACCGGCAGGTTTTTTGGCGGCCTCCACTCGCGCCCCTGGATCGTCATGTGCGCTACCAAGACCTGTATGCGCGCATTCACGCGCGGACATCACGCCAGCGGCGTCACCTTTGGCTGGCACGTCATTCGGCTCGCACCGCGGGGCCTGCGCCAGCACATCATGACCCACGAACGCATGCATGCCGAGTTACACTGGCGGCTGGGCTATGTCGGCATGGCCCGGAACGCGATCCCGACCTGGTTCGATGAGGGCCTGGCCGTCCTGATATCCAACGACCGACGCCTCATCAGCCGCCAGTCCAGAACGGCAACTCAATGGATCTCAAGCGTCCAAAGTCCGTCGGATTGGCGGCGCGCAGTTGACGCCCGCGGTTGGCGCGCGACGTACAGCGCCGCCGTCACCCGCGTTGTCGCCTATGAACGTGTGATCGGCCGCGCCGGTCTACGCCGGGTTGTCGCACGCGTCGTGGCCGGCGAAGACTTCAAGGCAGCGCTTCACGGCGAAGTCACAGCCGCGAAGCGGACACGACCGTACCGGCGGCGTCCGTGACACTGTCGCACGATCCCTGTCACACAATCCATTCCCGTGCGATCGGCCACAGAGAGGCAACCAGAAGCGCCGCCAAAACCACGTTGATCACGCGCACGGCGGTCGTATTGCTGATCACCTGCCGCAACGCGGTGCCGCCTACCGCCCAAGTTGTACTGGACCCCAAACCGGCCGCCAGAAAGATGACCGCCATCGCAACAACACTGATGATGCCATAGCCGGCCAACACATACGTGGTGCTCGCGCCCAGTGCCATGATCCAGGCTTTGGGATTGACCCATTGGAACGCGGCAGCTTCGAGAAACGTAAACGGACGACTTCCCGCGTCATCTGCGGCTGCTTTCGGATTAGCTGAAGCAATCCGCCAGGCAAGCCACAGCAGATAGAGGACGCTGATCACCTTCAAGATGTCGTAGAGCTGCGGGAACGCCAGAAACACGCCGCTAATCCCGAATGCCACGGCCAACACCATGACGGAAAACCCAATCGAGACGCCAAGCATGTGCGGCAGCGTTCTCTGAAATCCAAAGTTGAGACCGGATGCCATGAGCATCGTGTTGTTTGGGCCGGGCGTAAAACACGTGACCACGGCGAACGTTGCAACCGCAACGAACCATTCCAGCGACATGACGCACTCCTGATGCGGCATTCTCCTTGGTCCGGAGAACACAACAGATCAATTCAAGCAAAGAAAGGGATGAGGTGATCGTACTTAGCCGCGCACAACGGCCACACCAGTCGCGACGACGCGCCGGTACCAATGCCGCAAGCCGCGGCGGCGGCGATGACTGACATGCAAGCGCATGGCATACCTTTAGGTCAGCAATGTTGACCTATTGATCGTGTTCCCATTGGCGAGGATTGTCAAACACCAATTGCGCTCTCTTTGACGGTCACACCTGCCCGCCCCTTCAAATCCGGCTGCAGCTTGGTGCCAATGCCGGGCCCCGAGGGCACCGTGATGGTGCCCTTGTCGATCGGCGGCAGCTCCGTGACGAACCGGCCGTACCATCCGTAGTAAAAGGCGCGGACAATCTCCTGTACCCAGCAATTGCGCGCATTCAGCGCTAGGTGTGTCGACACCAACAGGGCGACTGGGCCCGTACAGTCGTGGAACGCGACCGGCATGTGATAGCTCTCGCCCATGGTCGCGACCCGCTTGGCAACCGAAACGCCACCGCACCATGTCACGTCCATGATCGTCATGGAGAGCGCTTCGAGTTCATAAAGCTGACGGAAGTCCGCGAGGCTGCCTCGGGTCTCTCCAACAGCGATTGGGCAAGTCGTTTCGGCCGCAACGTCACCAATCGAGCCGAGATGATCCATGAACACCGGGTCCTCGACCCACATCGGAGCGATGTCTTCTAGCGCCCGCGCAATCTTGACGGCCATTGGCCGCGACCACAGCGAATGCAGCTCGGCGGCAATCTCCATTCTGTCGCCAACGGCAGCGCGGATCTTTTCGAACGGCTCCAACCCTCGCTTCAGATCATCGATGCCGATCCACTGGCCATCGCTCGCTTCGGCGGCATAATCGAACGGCCAGATCTTCATCGCCGTAATGTCCATGTCGAGCAGCGACTGCGCCAACTCATCGGCGCGATGGAGAAACGCGTCCAGGTCTTCATAGTTTCCCGTCGTCGCCGTCAGCCCGAAGTTATCTGTGCCTTGCGTTGGTTTGGTCTGAACGTAGGAGTAACCGGCACACGTGTTGTAGACGCGGATCTTGTCGCGCACCCGGCCGCCAAGCAGATCGCACAGCGGCAACCCGGCGCTCTGCCCGAGAATGTCCCACAGTGCGATGTCAACTGCAGACCGGCCCCGCATTTCAGCACTGGCCCCGACAAAGCCGACATATCCGGTCAGGTGCGCCTGATGCGCCTCGATGTTGCGCGGATCTTTGCCCAGAAGATACGGCGCAATAGTCCCGTGAATATGCGCCTCCGCGGTGGCCGGGCCGTAAAACGTCTCACCAAGGCCAACCAGGCCTTCATCGGTCGCGATCTCGACCCACAAGATGTTCGGGAACTCGTCGGAGCGGATCGTACGAATCGCAGTGACTTTCATGGCTTTGCCCTCTTCCGCCTGGGATCGTTTTGAGGTGAAGGTTCGCTCCGTCTGACGCACGCGTGCCGTCGCCTGCCGGACGACTGGAACAGACGACCAAGCGGGCATGGTGACGGCGACGCAGGCGCGTCCGACGTGGTGCTACTTAGTCCACATAGGTCACCCGATCGGACGCAAGCAGGTCGTCCATGAACGGCAATGTCGTCCACCCGGTCTGGACTTTGGCGATGGTTTCGCTTTCGGCTTGGCGGATCGCTTCCACACTGGCGACGACCTCTTCCAGTCGCGCGCGCGGCACGATGACAACGCCGTCCCGATCGCCCATGACGACATCACCCGCCTCGACGCGCACGCCGCCGGCAATAACTGGCAACCCGACCGTTCCAGGTCCGGCCTTGACGCAGGAGTTCGGCGTCACTCCGCGCGCAAACATCGCCAGCCCCACCTCTTCGAGGCCGGCCAGGTCGCGCGCCATCCCGTCGATGACAATGGCCGCACAGCCGGCGTTCTTCGCCAGCATGGCAACGATATCGCCGCACACGGCGGTCCGATCGAACGCGTCTGACGCCGCAATGATCACATCGCCAGGCTGTGCGCGGGACACACCAGCAATGAGGGCCAGGTTATCGTTGGCGCCTGTGGCCACCGGAAACGCTGTTCCGAGAAAGGCCGACTGCTCCGACAGTAGTGGTTTGATCGCCATATCCATCCCGCCGCGACCGCTCATTGCATCAACGAGATGGCCGGTTTGTGCCCCGTTGAAACGCTTGAGCAGAGCAGGATCTGGGCGCGTCCAGGCGCGCTTGATTTCGAGTACCGGCGGATCTTTCAACATATGCGCGTTTCCTCTTGATCTCTTTGTTGCACGGAAACTAACACGCACCCGGCGGCGCATGCACTCGCTGAAGCCAATCCGCCTGGCCGATCCGCCTGTCCGATCCACTTGGCCAATCCACCTCGCAACACGTCGGAGGCCGAAACCGATACCGACCGAGCACGGGCCCTTGAGAATATTGTGATCTCTCGAAGACGTCACTTCACCCCCAGCGAGACTTATGGCCCTACTGCGCACAAATTACCGAATTGGAGATCATCGTTGACATATGCCCGTCGCTTGATCGTGCCGATCCTGACCTGCGCCTGCGCCATACTTCCGACGGCGGCGCAAAGTGCGAAACTGCGTCCCGCTGAGATTATGGTGCTAGGTGACTCTCAGCTGGCGTTCGGCAGTGGCCCTGCCTTTCTCAGCTTCTTCAACAATTTTGCTGAGCGGTGCAGCGGCCTTGGCCTGCCCGACGACAAACTGAAAAAAGTCCAGGCCATGTCGTTCGGCATACTCGGCGTCCGCGCCACCGGACTGCACATGTGGCTGTCCAAGACAAAAAAGGGCACGCGCATGATTTGCGTGAAAGACCCGGCCGGCCTCAGCAACGCCAGCACCTACGGGGCCATGCGCTACCGCAATCAGCGTTGGGTTCAGATCGGCGAAAGCCGTCACCACAAGTTCTGCGAGCCCAGCCAGTCGCCGCTTCAGAACATCTTCTCGGCGCTCCCGGAACCGCCGAAGCTGATGATCTTCCACTTCCTGGGCCTGTCGACCTTTCACTGGCTCAAGGCATCGCGGCTCAAAAACGATCTCATCCAGGTCAACGCGCAAATGCCGCGCACGACGAACTGCATGTTTTTGACAACGATTCCGGCCTACCGCGGCAAGATCAACCGCCCCCGCGTTCGCGCGCAGGACAAGCTGCAAATGGCGCTATTGGACAACAACCATCGGTGCGGTCTGGTCAAAGGCGTTACGCCAAAGACGCTAGCGGCCTTTCAAGACAATCCGGCCTATTACTACAAAAACAAAAAAGGGGCGGTTAAAGATCCGTACCACACAACGCCATCCGGTGCCGCCCGCTTTCTCGCCATCCGCGGGCCGGCGATTTGCCGTGGCGTTGTCAACGCGCTCTGGCCAGACGGCGCAGACACGCGCTATTCCCAGTCCAACGACAAACCGTAGCTGACGGTATCATCGTGCGTCATATGATCATGGGCATCGTCGGCCCAGCATGAACCAATATGATGATGCTGGCGGACCGGAATTGAAGCGGCTCAAGCGAGTTTTTAAGTGGCGCTGTTCGCGCGCTCGCAGGCTCGCGGCTCGAGCGCTGGCCATCCTGGGAGGATGATCCCAGGCTGGATAAGCCGTGAGCGATAAACAAACAGCGCAGGCCAGCCGTCTGGCACCACAGGCCGCGAACGCGGCCCGCCGCGTTGCGGCGCCCCCACCCCAACGCGGGTGTTCCCGCGTTGGGAATTTTAGATGTCGAGATGGCGAACACGCCATATCGATGGGGCCCCAGCGAAGCGGGGAATAGCCGTGAGCGAAAGCGAGCCAGAGCGAGACGCATCCGAACCGACCCGCTCTAAGCATCCCCAAGATCAGGGCGGGTCCAAAGCCCGTCGCGTGATCTCTTGTCGTCTGGAGCCCCTGGCGCAAGTCTAGCGACACTCGCTTGCAGGCCGCCAAGCGCAATGCCAGTAAGCTTTCGCGTTCGCCCGACATGGACGCGATCGTCCCACGCACGGGGGCCGCGGCTGCGAATGACACGGCCGATATCGCGATAGACATTACGCGCAGCTGCGATCGCCCAGGCGGCCCGGCCGGGAAGTTGCGCGATACCACTGAGGGCGGACTCATAGTACTCGTCCGCTGTATCAAGAAGCCGCTCAGCAAGCGGATAGAGCTGAGCCCGATGCTGCGGATCGTCAATGTCCGCTGCCGTCAGACCAGCCTCCTGAAGCCATTCGGAGGGCAGGTACACGCGCCCAACTTGCGCGTCAGGCACGATGTCGCGAGCAATGTTTGTGAGTTGAAAGGCAATGCCAAGATCGGAGGCGCGGTTCAGCGTCGGCCGGTCTCGAACGCCCATGACCATGGCCATCATGACGCCAACCACGCCTGCGACGTGATAGCTGTAGTCGAGCGTGTCATCGATGGTGTGATAGACGCGACCATCGACGTCCATTTCAAAACCATCAAGCAGTTCATATGGATGCTTATGCGGGATCTGGTGTTTGTCGACTACGTGTTGTAACGCCCGAAAGACCTCGTGGTCTGCACCTCCGGCCAGCGCCTGCGCTGTCGCCGATCGCAAGCGTTGAAGGCTTGCTCTCGCCGCGTCCTGAGTGACGGCGGCCGCGTCATAGCCGAAGTCCTGACCATCAATCTCATCGTCGCAATGGCGACACCAAGCATACAGCATGTACGCTGAGGCACGAGTCTCGCGATCAAACAGCCTTGCCGCAGTAGCAAAGCTCTTTGAGCCGCGTTCAATGCGAACGCGGCTGGCTTCGACGAGATCATTCATCGTTGAGCCCAATTCAATCGCTCAGCCCAATTCAACCGTTGCTTCGCCCCGGGCTGCACTGAAGTCCCACGCCTTCTGCGGTGGAATGACTTCAAGCGCCCGCCCGATCGGGATCGGCGGCCGCCCAAAGAACACCCGTGCTTTGTCCCTGAGTGTGCTACGGCCCGCGTAGAACCGTTGGATCAGACCTTCACTGAGCTTGTAGAACCGCGCCATCACCGCGACCCGCTCTGCCGGGCGGGCACCAACGAACAGGAAGCGGTTGAGAAGCCTCATAAAACTCTGATTGTCCCACTCATCTCGGGAGATCTTCTCTGTCAGCTGGGCGATTGCAACCGACGTCAGCGTGGGCGCTGCTGCAATTTCGTCAGCGACGCGCACGGCATAGGGCAAGCTGTAGCCTGTTGTTGCATGGAACAACCACGCCCGCAGTCCAACACGCGGAATCTCAGACCCAAGCGCCGACCAGTGCGCATCGATGTCTCCAGCCAGAGCAATCGGCAGGATGCCGCGTTCCTCCCGCACGATACTGGCCACGTCCCAGCCCTTGGCCTCTGCGTACGCAAGAACGCGCTGCTCCAGCGATGACGTCGATAGCTCCGAACCGTCGCTATAGTAGGTATCCTCAATCAGAATGCGCGTCGGTGTCATGGGCAGAGTGTAGACGAAGCGATAGCCATCCAACTGGGGAACCGTCGCATCCATAATGACCGGCTCCCGCCGACCGTGCGGAGATCTGGTCTCGACCTCAAGGCCGTAAAACTTCTGAAAGCCAAGTGCCAACGGCTGTTCCCGCAAGGCCCCGCGCCCATCGATGACAAGTGGGCTACGGAGCTGTTGACCGCTTTCTAGACCAACAGACTCCGGCGTAACCGTCGCAACGGTCTGGTTCGTAAGGACATCCAAGCCCGGAACGGCGGCCACATGGGCGGCGAGATCCGGCGAAACCATTGTCCGATATCCCGTCGCCAACTGGCGCCCAAAACCCGGAAAATCGACGCGTTGCGAGTCCCAGCGATACGACATGAACGGGTCCATCCACGCCGCCTGGGATGGCGTCAGGTCCGTGGCGTGGCACGACCACGTGTGGTTGCCGCCGATGACCGGCCCGCGTTCGATCAAAGCGACCTTGAGGTTTGGCCGCAAAGCCGCCAGACGTAGTGCAATCAACATGTTGGCCAGGCCACCGCCAACAAGAATGACGTCATAGGCCATATCTGGCGCTAACTGCGATTGCCCAACTGTCGGCATCATTCGCCCTTTGACTTTTGCGGGTCCGTCGGTGCGGACCCAACGCTTTCCTCGTAACGGTGGCGTTTGCCATTCCGATCGATCAGAACTGTTCCGTCCTCATCGCGCACCACGTCGCACGGCGTCGCGTTCACTTTACCTCCGCCCCCCGGAATATCCACGACGTAGGTTGGCTGACACAGCCCTGAGACATGGCCGCGTAACGAACGCACCAACTCCTGCCCCCGTGCGAGCGAGACCCGGAAATGCGATGTTCCCGGCGCCGGATCAAGGTGGTGGAGGTAGTAGGGTTTGACCCGATTGGCAACAAACGCCCGCATCAGCGCGACCAAAACGTCGCGATCATCATTGATGCCGCAGAGTAGAACCGTCTGCCCGACCAGACAAATGCCGCTATCTGCGAGACGGGCCAATGCGGCTTGGGCAGCCGGAGTAAATTCGCGCGGATGATTGGCGTGAACAGCCACATAGACGGCAAGACTACGATCTCCGGAGCGCAGCGCAGCGACTCGATCCGGCGTCACATCATCGGGCGCAACGACGGGAACCCGCGTATGCCAACGCACAAACTGCACATGCGGCACCGCAGCCAGAAGTTGCGAAATCTGCGCGATTCGGCGTGACGACATCACAAGAGGATCGCCACCTGTGACGACAACTTCGCAAACGTCAGTTTGCTCCGCGATGTACTCAACAGCCCGCTTTAGCGCCGCCTCACTTAACGGCTGCCCGCGATCCGGCCCAACCATTTCCCGGCGAAAGCAAAAGCGACAATAGACCGGGCAGACACTCGCCGCCTTCAACAATACGCGGTCTGGATAGCGGTGCACGAGGCCCGGAACCGGACTGTGAGCGTCATCCCCTATCGGATCGGCAGCCTCTGTCCGATGCGTTTCGAGCTCGTTTAGTGTCGGCAAGAACTGCGCCGCGATCGGATCCAACGCTGGCGCGCCATCCATCAGCTGCGCCATATCCTCCGTCACGGACACGGCGTAGCGCGTCGCAACACGCGAAAGATCGGCCAGCTCTTCGGCCGGCAGCAACTGCCGGTCAACCAGATCTTCGAGCGTTGTTAAGCGCTTAGCCAATATCGGCGCCTCCTATCGCGACCCTAACATGGGACGGCGGCTACAGATCGGACCCAAATGGGCCGTGTGGCGTCCACATAACCTGAGCAACACCGGGAGCGCCCGTGGCAAGCATCACAAGGCGGTCGAACCCAAGCGCACATCCGATTGCGGTTGGCATGATTTCAAGCGCTGCCAGAAACTCCTCATCGATCGGATAGCGATCGCCGTAAATCCGCTCGCGCTCTGCCATGGCGCGTTCAAACCTCGTACGTTGCTCATTAGCATCTGTCAGTTCGACAAAGCCGTTTGCAACTTCAACGCCGCAAATGTAAAGCTCAGCACGCTGTGCAAATCTGTGGTCGTCCGGATCAAGGCGTGCCAGCGCTGCCTCGCTTGCCGGATAGTGGGTCAGGAGCACGGGGCAATCTAAACCAAGGCGCGGCTCGATTTTCTCGGTCAACACGCGAGAAAAGATATCAGACCACGTATCATCATCAGCAACACGTACGCCGGCACGCAGTGCAAGAGCGCCGAACGCCTCTCGTCCCGCGCCATCGGAGAGATGAGCGTCGAGATCAATCTCGGCAAACTGAGCAAAGGCGTCCGCGACGGAAATGCGGCGAGTCGCCATGTCGGACGGACAGGTTGCAGCACCAAACCGAAATCTGGACGCGCTCACCGCCTGCGCGGCCGCCTGCACGATGGCTTCGCAGTCCGCAAGCAAGCGCTCGAAAGGTTCGTGCGCACGATACCATTCCAGCATCGTGAACTCGGGCGCGTGCAGGCGACCCCGCTCCCGATTGCGGAAAACAGGCGCAAATGCAAACAGCGACGGCTCACCTGCGGCCAAGAGCTTTTTGCAAGCGAACTCCGGCGAGGTGTGGAGATAAGCCGCTGTGGCGCTTTCGTCGGGACGAACGACGTCGGTTTGAAAGGCGTGAATATGCGTTTCGTTGCCAGGTGAAACCTGCAGGCACGCCGTATCGACCTCGACAAAGCCCTGATTCTCGAACCAGTCTCGTATCGCCCGCTTCATCTCGTTTCGCGCAAGCAATATCGGCCGCCGATCGCCATGGACGCTCGGGTGCCACCACTGCGACGTACCTGCACAATCCGCCATCAGAGTTTGCAAGTCTCCATTGGTTCTCGGCGATTTGGCGCGGGCAGCCCTAGACAGCCCACGACGCCGATCGTCAGCAGGAACAGCGCGTCCCTGCTGACAAACGGGGCCGCCCGGTTGAACACAAGCCGATCAGGCACTAGAAGCCCAATAACTCCCGGCGCATCGCGCGCCATCCCCGGAATGAGGCGCACCGAGCGCCGCCATGGAGGACGACCTTGGCAAAGGTGATCGCAAGTTCAATCCGTAAAGGCAACGTTCTCGATGTCGACGGTCGATTGTGCGTAGTTTTGAAGGCAGAGAACATCCACCCTGGCAAGGGCACGCCGGTCACGCACCTGGAGATGCGCCGGATCGGCGACGGCGTCAAAATCACGGAACGCTATCGGACGACGGAGCAGGTCGAAAAGGCGTTCATGGAAGAACGGACGCTGAACTACATTTATGAGGACGATGCGGCCTACGTGTTCATGCATCCCGAAACATACGATCAGGTCGAAGTCCCAAAGGACATCGTGGGCGATATGTCGGTTTACCTCCAGGAGAATATGGGCTGCACGGTGCTGTTGCACGAGAACGTTCCCGTCTCGATCGAACTTCCAGCACGCGTCACGGTCACAATCGCCGAGGCCGACCCGGTTGTTAAGGGCCAAACCGCTTCGTCGTCTTATAAGCCCGCTGTTGCCGACAATGGCGTTAAGGTTATGGTGCCGCCCTATATCGAGGCCGGTCAGCGCATTGTCGTCACCACAGCTGACGGTGAATTCGTCGAGCGCGCAAAAGACTAATCATTGCGTGCTGCCGCACGACGCCGGATCGCTTTGCCCACCCAATGCAGCCCGATCAGGCGCAACTTAGGCTTAACGAGATAGGCGGACGGCGTCTCAACCGTAAACGCGCTTTATCCAACGACTTTTCAACAACCGACCGACACGGCCAGTCGGTCGCAATCTAGCCATCTCAATACCGGAAAACACTGAAGTTCATATTAGACGGAGCAATTTTCATGCGACGCTTACTGATGGGCCTTTGTGTTCTCGCAGCACTGGCGAGCACAACGCACGCGGCAACGTTCACGATCGGCGGCACAACGATTTCGGTGCCGGATGACGAAGGCCGGTGTGCCGTGAACGGGTCAGATCCGGCCAGCCGGGCTTGGTTCGAACAGGCCGCAAGAGCGCAGCAAGGTGTCGGCAATCAACTTAAGCTCATTGTCATCAAATGTTCGGAGTTGGGCATCGTTTCCGGAAGAGGCGGGCAGCTCAGCGAATGGACCATGGTTTACATGAGCCGCCGCAGCTTTCG
>JBCDAH010000076.1:0-22643 GCA_039186015.1 Pseudomonadota bacterium | reverse complement strand
CGCCAATGCCGTGCTATTGGGCCGCGAGTTGACCGATATGACCTGGCTAAGACATCGCTCCCCTGAAGATTTGCAATCGCCGGTCGCCCCGTTTGAGCGGCTGGTGCTGGGCGGCACAATTGCCGGCGGACTGGCGCTGGTCTCGTCCGGGCATGGCCAAGGCACAGTGATCCCGATTAGCGTCGTGGCCGGCCTGATGGTGACATTCGCGGCACTCGGCTATCTGTCATCGACGTTGATCCCGAATACCGGCCGTGCGGTGCCGAGCCTGCGCATCACGCGCAATCCGCTATCATCAACTATCCGGCTGCTCGGGGAGCTGCGAGAAGATCGCCGTCTTTGGATTGGCGGTCTCGTGACCTCGTGGTTCTGGATGTCCGGCATCGTCGCACTGTCGCTTTTGCCGACGATCATCAAGGAACAGATTGGTGGTTCGGAAACTGTCGTCACGTTGTGCCTCGCGGTGTTCACGGTTGGCATAGCAACCGGCTCGTGGCTGGCTGCTGGCGCGTCTCATCACCGTCCGAACCTTGCCCTCGTCCCAATCGGTGCGGCTTTGATGGCGGCATTCTCGATCTACGCGGCCGTCCAATTGTCAGGCCTGCCGCCATTGCAGGACGGTGTTGTCGTCACGCCGGCCGAATTCCTGGCTCAGGACGCCGGTCAGCATTTGATCGCCGCACTGTTCGGCTTGTCCGCCGCTGGTGGCCTTTTCATCGTCCCGTCGTTTGCCGCAGTTCAGGCTTGGGCGCATCCGCAACGACGGGCCCGCACGATCGCAGCCGTCAACATCCTCAATGCTGCCTTCATGACCGTCGGCAGCCTGGGACTGGCGGCGGCGCAGGCCAATGGTGCAACAGCCGTCCCGGCCTTCGTCGTGATTGGCGGCGGCAGTCTCGTCGTTGCCGTATTGATTGCCCGCATCTGGGGACGCGAAGCGATCCGCGATCTGGGCTACGCACTGTTCCGCTCAGCCTATCGTCTTGAGGTGAAAGGGCGTGAGAACCTTCCCGATCCCGGCACGCGCGCGATCATTGCGCCAAACCACGTGAGCTTCATGGACGGCCCCGTCCTGAATTCGATCTTGCCGGATCACGCGGCCTTCGCCATCGATACAGGTATCGCCCAGGCTTGGTGGGTGAAGCCGTTCTTGAAACTCATCAAGTCCTACCTGCTTGATCCGACCAGACCGTTGGCAACACGCCATCTTGTTCATGAGGTCAAGAAAGGCGAGACGTTGGTCATCTTCCCTGAAGGCCGGCTGACGGTGACCGGCGGCCTCATGAAGGTCTATGACGGCGCAGCGATGATTGCGGATAAGGCGGATGCCGTTGTCATCCCCGTCCGGATCACCGGACTTGAGCGGTCGTTCTGGAGCTACTTGCGCAAGTCGCAGACTCGCAAGCAATGGTTCCCGAAGGTGACGGTTGAGATCCTCCCCGCGCGCACATTGCCGGTCGACAAAGACCTGCGCGGCAAGGTGCGGCGCCAGGCGGCCAGCGCGGCACTCCAGGATGTGATGGTTGCGGCTGCGGTTGAAACGGCGGACTTCGACCGCACGCTGTTCCAGGCGCTCACGGACGCGGCGCGAGAACGCGACACCGGCAAGCCGATTGTTGAAGACCCGCTGTTGACCAAGCTCTCGTACCGCAAGCTTATCATCGGGGCCCAAGCCCTCGGCGCGGAACTGGCAAAGACGACGGCGCCAGGCGAAGCGGTTGGGCTGATGCTGCCGAATGCAGCCGGCGCAGCGGTCACGTTTTTTGCCATGCAGACCATCGGTCGTGTACCAGCCATGCTGAACTTCACTGCCGGTCCCGCAAACGTCGTGTCCGCATGCGGCACGGCTGAGGTCAAGACGGTGGTGACCTCACGCGCGTTTGTTGAGAAGGCCCACTTGGAAGCGCTTGTTGCGGCCATCGGTGAGGTTGCCAACATCATCTACCTGGAAGACGTTCGCCCAGAGATCGGCTTCCGCGAAAAGGTCTCGGCCATGTTGCGCGGCAACCGCCCTCAGGTGGCACGCAATCACAATGATCCGGCTGCGATCCTCTTCACGTCTGGCTCCGAAGGCGCACCCAAGGCCGTTGTCCTCTCCCACCGCAACATCCTGTCGAACGCGATCCAGTCGCTGACGATCGTATCAGCGGATGGCGAGGACAAGGTCTTCAATGTGCTGCCGGTATTCCATGCGTTTGGGCTGACAGCTGGTCTCGTTATGCCGTTGATCGCGGGCGTGCCGGTATTCTTGTACCCGTCGCCATTGCACTATCGGATCGTGCCGGAACTGGTCTACCAGACGAACGCGACAATCGTGTTCGGCACCGACACTTTCCTCAACGGCTATGCCCGCACGGCGCATCCTTATGACTTCCGCAACGTGCGGATGATTCTTGCGGGCGCGGAACAGGTCAAGCAGCGCACGCGCGACATCTACATGGAGCGCTTCGGGACTCGCATTCTGGAAGGCTACGGAGTGACTGAGACGGCGCCGGTCGTCGCCATCAACACCCCGCTTGCCAATCGGACCGGAACGGTCGGGCGTCTGCTTCCGATGATGGAAGCGCGTGGCGAACCCGTTCCCGGCATCACGGACGGCGAACGTCTGCTGTTGCGAGGTCCGAATGTGATGCTTGGCTATTACCGAGCCGAGCGGCCCGGTGTCCTCGAGCCGCCACCTGACGGCTGGCACGATACAGGCGACATTGTCGCGATTGATGCCGCCGGTTTTCTCACCATCAAAGGGCGTGCCAAGCGGTTTGCGAAAATCGGAGGAGAGATGGTGTCGCTGGCTGCGGTTGAGGCAATGGCTGCCGAATTCTGGCACGACTCAATGTCGGTCGTGATTGCGGAGCCGGACCCGCGCAAGGGTGAGCGCCTTGTGCTTGTGACCGAGCGTCAATCCGCTGACCGCACCGAGTTTCGGACGTTCGCCCGCGGCCGGGGAGCCAGCGATCTGATGATGCCGGCAGAGATCATGGTTGTGAATCGTGTCCCGGTTCTGGGCTCCGGCAAAGCTGATTATGTTGCAACGACCGAACTGGTCGCCGAGCAGAGGAAGGCCGTCGCGGCTGCCGAATAACGCGCCGCCGCGATCACGCGCCATTACGTCATAACGACAAGGGGATGTGCGTGCAGCGCCTCCCCTTCGACGATCTGGCGGACGACATCAGCCAGAACAGGGGCTAACAAAAAGCCATGGCGATAGGCGCCGTTGACCCGCACGATTTGCGCATTGCGATCGACAATCGCTTTGGGCACGTTGTCCGGAAACGACGGACGGATGCCGGCACTCATCTCGACGATCTCCGCTTCGCCGAAGCCAGGGTGCAGCGCGTAAACCAGTCCCATCAGCTCAAGCGCCGAGCGGACGGTCATGTCTGACGTATCTTCGCTTTCGATGACAGTCGCGCCGACCATAAACAGGCCGTCTGGCCAGGGCACGACGTAGAGCGGATGCCTGGGGTGCAACAGCCGCACCGCGCGATTGAGTCGGACGCCACCCGATCGAATGATGAGGCGTTCGCCACGGACGCCGCGGAGCTCCGGGAGGACGTCGCGAGCAGCCATGCCGCGGCAATCGATGACCCAATCCGCCGAGCGGGCACCATCCGGATCCCATGTGCAATCGAAGGTCGTCTTCGCACCTGCTGATTGCGCAAGGCGCAACAAGGTCTCCAACGCCTCTGGCGTCGCCATGTGGGCCTCGTCCGGAAAGAACAGCGCGCTCTGAAAACGGTCCGCAAGGTCGGGCTCAAGATCTGCAATACGGGCACCATCGATCGCCTCGTGCCCGGTGGTCATGCGCGCAAATCGGCGCAACTCCGACAAGTCCCGTGCGCCGGCCACAACAAGCGAACCGTTCTCGACAAGGTCCGGAAAGTGCGTGCGCCACAATCGGGCTGCGGCAAGTCCGAAGTCGCGAACGACAGCAGGTGCAGCCTCCGCTTCACAGTACGGCGCGATCATTGCGCCAGCGTATCGGCTTGCTGCGTCGGAAAATGGAACGCGTGCACGCTCGAGAAGTTGAACGTCAAAGCCCGCACGTGCGAGTTCTATCGCTTGCCAGACGCCCAGAATTCCGGCACCGACAATGGTCACAGAGCCCTTGCGATGTCCGGCTATCACGTCGCGCTCAGTCATCACCGCGGGCCACTCCTTCGCGACGCGGGTCAGCACCACCAAACAGCGATCCATTCCGCCGCACGATCACATGCAATCCGGACGTCGTTGTCACCGGACGGATGGTATGGCCAAGCGGTTCAAGGCGGCTTTGAAACCACGGCGCCGGTGCGTCTTGCCACGGCAGAGTCGGACCGCCGCTCAACGCGCTGGCCCGTTTTTCGATTTCGAGCGGCCCGCTGCGGTTCCCGAAGTTCAACAGATCAGCCGCTTGCTGGGCGTCCAGTTTCCAATCAATAAGGCCGATAATGCCTTTCATGACATAGAGGATGATGCGGCTTCCGCCGGGCGAACCGAGAACCGCAAACAGTTGTTTGTCGGGGCCGAACACGATTGTTGGGTTCATCGACGAGCGCGGTCGCTTGCCGGGTTCTACGGCATTCGCAATTGCGGTTCCGTCATCGTCAGTCGGTCGGAAGGAAAAGTCTGTGAGTTCGTTGTTGAGCAGGAAGCCGGCCGCCCAAACACCGGATCCAAAAGCGGTCCCGACCGATGTCGTCATCGAGACGGCATTGCCGGCCGCGTCGACAATCGAGATGTGAGTGGTGCCCGCACTTTCGATCGTATGATCACGGCCGTAGCCGCGCCGCGATAGTCCTGGAGGCAATCCGTGTGTGACGCGTTCGGCGGCGCGTTCCGGATTGATCAGCTGCGCGCGGGTGGTCAGGTACGCAGGATCGAGGAGCCCACTGGGGATGGGTGCATGATCGGGGTCGGCCATGTAGCGTTTACGATCTGCGAACGCGAGCCGTTGGGCTTGGGCAATCAAATGGACGGCATTCGCGTTCGCCGCATCGGCAGGCGACGTGCCAAGGTCAAAGCGCTCCAGCATCAACAAGGCTTGCGCAACGGTCAGCGCTCCGGATGACGGCGGCCCCATGCCACACACGCGGTAACCGCGATATGGTGCGCAGACCGACGGGCGGACGATGGCGCGATAGTTGGCGAGGTCAGCTGGCGTCATGCCGCTGGTCAGACCCGTTGCCGATGCTGCCGCTGCAACGATTGCCTGCCCAATCTCGCCACCGTGGACGGCGTTCGGGCCGCGCTCAGCAATCGTGCGTAAGGTTTTTGCGAACTCGGGATTCCGGAGGAGGTAGCCGACCGGTCGCGGCTCACCGGCGTCATCAAAGAAGTAGCGACGCCCTGGCGGCGTAAAATAGTCAGCACCGCTACGTTTCAGCAGGGCATTAAGGCGCGGTGATACGACAAATCCGGCTGTCGCAAGATCGATGGCCGGCTGGAATAAGGCGCGCCATGCCAGTTTGCCGTGCTGGCGGTGGGCATCGGCGAGCATGGCTGTAACCCCGGGCACGCCAATCGACGCACCGGAGTTCATGGCCGATCGGAACTTCACCGGTTGTCCATCCTGTAGGAACCGGTCGGGACGCGCGCTTGCCGGCGCGGTTTCGCGGCCATCGTAACTCGTGAGTTGGGTCGCCTGCTTGTCCCAATGGAGGAGAAAGCCACTTCCGCCGAGCCCGGATGATTGTGGTTCGACGAGGTTCAAAACGAGCTGTGCCGCAATCGCCGCGTCGACCGCTGAGCCACCGGCGCGCAGGATTTTGTGGCCGGCATCGGAAGCGTATGGGTTTGCCGCCACGATCATGTGGCGCTTTGCGCGCACAATCGCGTTCGTCGCGCGATCTGACGCAGCTTCGGGAGCTGCCAGTGTCTGCGCCTGGACAACTGCAGGCAGCATCAACGTCATTACGAAGATCAGGAGGCGAGATAGCATGGGATCAGCCCTGGTCAGCGATACGCGTGCAACTTAGAGCGGATTTGATGTCGATGGAATGCTCGTAAGCCCGTAAGCCCAAATGCCTAATTTGAACCCAACTGGTGTTTGTGCAGACGGAGCAAGGACCCCGCGGACAAGCCTTGAAATGGCGACGCGGTCGGGTGTCGTTGGTCCCCCTCTCGAGTTGCCGTGTTTGCGACCCGCATGGCCGGTGACTTTATGCACATCCCTCGCCACGCAAATGGGTCACCCCGGCGGAGGCCGGGGTCCATGGTTCGGCGCAACGGGGGGCTGGTGTTTGGCAGGATGTGGCAACGATTGGCGCACCAAATCGGTGCTCGCGTTTGTGGATGAGTGGATCCCGGCCTACGCCGGGATGACGGACGGTAGCAGAGGTGTGATTGGGGCGCCGCGCTGAGGTCCTATCGGCTCAATGGAAGTCACGAGACTTCGGCAAAATGCCGTCGACACGCTTGGGAATGACGCGTTCGTTGCGTGGATGACCTGCCCATCTGGGATGATCTGGTGAGCGCGCAGAGCCGGGATCGGGACGTAGCACTTCATCGGCGTTGGCGATTGGAACCTTCATATCCTCGCGCCACTCCGAGAGCTGCAATAGCAAGTCGCTACGATCCTCGAGCCTTTGGCTGACAACATGGATAATGTCTTCATGACGCTGGATACGGCCATGAACGACCACCAACCGTGCCGTCATGATGACTTTACGGAACCGCTCCAGCGTTTTGGGCCAGACCACGGTGTTACAGACGCCGGTTTCATCTTCGAGCGTCATGAACACGACGCCCTTTGCAGAACCAGGCCGCTGACGCACGAGAACGACGCCGGCGACCGAGACCCACATACCGTCTCTGGACTGACGCAACTCTTCGCACGTCACAATGCGTTGCTTTGACAAACCATCCCGCAAGAAGCTGATCGGGTGCGCCTTCAGCGATAACCTCAACGTCTGATAATCCGTCACAACATGGTCCGACAGCGCCATGTCCGGCAAGGCCACATCGGGATCGGTACCATCCTCTCGCGTGTCAGACCATGTGAAGAGTGGCAGAGCATGGTCGCTACCAAGCGCTTTGACGTCCCATAGCGCTTGACGCCGGTCGAGCCCGATCGAGCGAAACGCATCGGCAGCGGCAAGGCGCTCCAGCGTTGCGCGCTTTACACCGGCGTACTGCCAAAGCTCATGAACGGTGCGCCAGGTGCCGTGCCGCTTGCGAGCAGCAACAATCTTGTCTGCGTCGTGTTCGGCGAACCCGTCGATCTGGCGCAATCCGAGACGGACAGCCGGACGTTGGCCATCTTGGAGCGGAGCTTCAAGCGTACTGTCCCAGTCAGAGTAATTGATATCGACATGGCGAACTTCGACGCCATGGTCGCGCGCATCGCGAACGAGTTGGGCAGGCGCATAGAAGCCCATCGGTTGCGCGTTCAAGATCGCGCAGCAGAACACTTCCGGATAAAGGTGTTTGATCCATGACGAGACGTAGACCAGGTGCGCAAAGCTCGCAGCATGGCTTTCGGGAAACCCGTACTCCCCAAAGCCCTTGATCTGATTAAAGCAGCGCGTGGCGAACTCCGGATCGTATCCGCGAGCAACCATGCGCTGGACCATCTTTTCTTCGAGCAAATGGATTGTGCCACGCTTGCGGAAGGTCGCAAGCGCGCGCCGCAACTCGTTAATCTCGCCGCTATCGAACTTCGCAGCCTCCATGGCGATCCGCATTGCCTGTTCCTGAAAAAGCGGAACACCTTTGGTCTTGCCCAGGATCCGCCTGAGTTCGTCTTTCGGGCCGAAGTCCGGATGCGGCGCCGGATAATCCTCCCGCTCTTTGCCATCGCGGCGGCGCAGATACGGGTGAACCATATCGCCCTGGATCGGCCCTGGCCGGACAATCGCAACTTCGATTACCAAGTCGTAGTAATTTCGAGGTTTGAGCCGCGGCAGCATGTTCATTTGCGCGCGACTTTCGACCTGGAAGACGCCGATCGAGTCGGCGCGGCACAACATGTCGTAAACGCCTTCGTCGTCACGCGGTACCGTCGCAAGTGTCAGCCTTCGGTCATGGTGCGCTTCCAGAAGATCGAACGCACGACGGATGCACGACAACATCCCAAGGCCGAGGACATCGACCTTAAGCAGGCCGAGAGACTCAAGATCGTCTTTGTCCCATTCAATAAACGTACGATCATCCATTGCCCCATTGCCGGTCGGCACGACCTCAACCAGCGGCCCACGCGTCAGTACAAAGCCGCCGACGTGCTGGGAGAGATGGCGGGGGAAACCGCACAACTCACTCGCCAGTTCGAGGACGGTCGCAAGTAGCGGGTCATCAGGATTGAGCCCAGCTTCACGCACGTGCTTGTCCGGCATCTCTCCGCCGATGCGCCCCCAAACCATGCCGGCCAGTGCCGCAACAACATCTTCCGTTAACCCCATCGCCTTGCCGACTTCGCGCAAAGCCAGGCGTGAGCGATAGCAGATGACGGTTGCCGCAAGCCCGGCGCGGTCCCGGCCATAGCGGGCATAGAGATATTGGATAACGTCTTCCCGCCGTTCGTGCTCGAAATCGACGTCAATGTCTGGTGGTTCTTTGCGTTCCGGTGAGACAAAGCGCTCGAACAGAAGGTCGACCTCGGTCGGGTTCACGGCCGTGATGCTGAGGCAGTAGCACACAACCGAATTGGCTGCAGATCCGCGGCCTTGGCACAGTATGCCCTGCGATCGCGCGAACCGAACGATGTCGTGCACGGTCAGAAAGTACGGTGCGTACTTCAACTCGGCAATGAGCGTCAGTTCGTTGATGATGGAGTCCCGAACGCCATCCGGGACGCCATCCGGAAAGCGTGAAGCCGCACCCTGCCATGTGAGGCTTTCGAGATGAGATTGCGGCGTCGTCCCTGGCGGTATCGGCTCATCCGGATACTCATAGACCAACTCATCGAGTGAGAACCGGCAGCTATCGACAATATCGATTGTCCGCGCGATGGCATCCTGATGATCGCGGAATAGGCGGGCCATGTCTGCCGGAGATTTCAGATGGCGTTCGGCGTTGGCCTCAAGCCGGAGGCCTGCAGCGGAAATCGTTGTTTTCTCGCGAATGCACGTGAGGACATCCTGTAATGGACGGCGATGGGCGACATGATAGAGCACATCGTTCGTTGCAACGAGCGGTGTACCGCAGTGCATCGCGATTTGTGCGAGCGCAGCCAGGCGCGCGCGGTCCTGGCCGTCATACTGACACGCGGCCGCGAGATAGATTTGAGACGGGGCAACGCATGACAAAAGCGCTTTCAGTTGCTCTGCAAGTGTCTCAGGGGCGGGAGGCTGATCTGGAAGGGGGGCAGGTGGCCACGGCGTTGTTGAAACGGGACCGACACGATTCCCATTCGGAAATGTAACCACGTTTGCCGGAGGCGCGGGTGCGCGTGTGTGCGAGAAAGTCTTCGACTGGCGCTCTTCATCATCTGATTCACGCGCGGCCTCATGCCAATCCCAGTCCCGCGGCGGGACGACAATGAAGATCTGCCCCTCTGCGGCTTTCTGAATATCGTCAAGCGTGAGATGGCAGGCGCCTTTGTCAGCACGCAATTGCCCAATCGATAGGAGGCGGGACAGCCGCCCGTAGGCCGCACGGTCTCGCGGAAGACAAATGATGTCGGGCCAGCCATCGAGCACGAGGCGCGCGCCGACAATCAACCTTAAGCCAACCTGCTTGGCGGCCGTATGCGCGCGCACGACACCGGCAAGCGAGTTGCGATCCGCGACAGCCAGTGCAGCAAGGCCAAGCGCTTTGGCTTGCGCGACAAGCTCATCCGCATGCGATCCGCCATACAAAAACGAGAAGTTTGTGATCGCGCCAAGTTCGGCGAAAGCGCGCGGCGATTGTGTCGATGATGTTATCATGGCGCTTATCCAAAGAGGCCGTGCATGTACCAAACCGGCGGATTGCTTTCGCCGGTGTCGGTATAAAGTCCGTCTCGAAACACCCAGTACCGACCGCCTTGCTCATCTTCGAGAACGTAGTAGTCGCGTGTACGAGGCAGCGATCGGCATGCGGACTGCGTTCTCGATGCGATGGAAGACGCGTCGTTCCCGTCCGATGGTTCATGCTCATGCTTGTCCTGTGCACGCGTGGCGCTATCGGCATCTTGAGTAATCGCCCGGGTATCAGCGAGCGCCGTCCACCATTCCGGCGCAATGCGCTCTGGCCCATCTGATCGGACAATGCGTCGACTGACGCGACGCCATCGGAACCGTGCCGGTGCACCTTCGGGAAGTTCCGCAACCACCGAGATGGGCTCAGGTCGTGGCAGCAGGAACGAAGGGCGCGGGCCCGGTCGCCCGCATCTCTGCAGAGCTTCCGGTGCTGTCAGGTCAGAGCGACTACCATCACGGTGCGTGATCGCTGGGCGACGCGCTTCGGCATGCTCTGGCAGGTGCGATCCGAACTCAGCGAGGCGCAAAACGCTGCGTTCACCCAGCTTGTTGGTCAGACGGTCAATCAGATGTGCCACATCGCCGGCCTGCTGATCGTGCACCGTTAGAGCGGCTTGGTGTGGCCGAACAGTATCCGCACGCAAGGCCTCCAGCGCGATGAGATCAACACCCATGCCCGCGTCAACAGTGTCGAGACGCTCGCGAAACAGGTCAAAGATGTGTGCGGCCATATGCGATGGCGTGCTAGTGCCGGCCATGACTGTCGCGCGTGTACCGTCAGATCGGTAAAGGCAAAGACGAAGCCGCAACGCACCTTCGCCCGCAGCGCGTAACAGGTGACAAAGACGCGTAACCAGATCCTTGAGCGCAACTTCGACCCCGTCCGATGAAATTAGCGGTTCCGCGAAGGCGCGAGTTTGACGCCGGACCGGAGGGTCTTCCATCGCTGCAAGCGGTTCGGTGATGCGTCCTAACGCCTGGTCGAGCCGCCAGACAACGGCGCGTGCAAGCGCGTTACGGTGGCTTGCCTGGCGGCCGACGCGAACATCCTCCCGAAAGCGGCGCGCCAAGGCGGCACGCGGCAATGTCGTCAGTTGGCCGATGCGGCGTAGACCCAGACGCTTGAGCAGAACAACACTGTCTTCCGTCAACCGCAGCGCATCGACAGGCAGATCCTGCAACGCAAGTTCTGTCTGACCCGGGGATGCAAGTGTTCGGTGCTGGTCATGCCGATTGGCAAAGCGTGCCAGCGCGTGGGCTGCGCCAATGGTATCGGCAATCGCAATACGTGTCGTGAAACCGGCCTGTTCGAGACGGCAGGCAATATCTTGCAGCAAAGCCGCTTCGCCGCCGAACAAATGCGCGACACCGGTCGTTTCGATCCACAGGCCATCGTCGCCGTCGGTATTGCGGTTTGGGCCATAGCGACCGGCCCACATTGCGATCTGATTTAAGGCGCGTGCATCGTTTTCAGGTTCAGCCGGCTGCGTCATCAGAGCCGGAAAAATCGAGCGGGCGTCGGCTACGGTCTGACCGACTTGAACACCGGCCCGGCGTGCGCTTTGGTTGACGGCAGCAATTGTAATGCCGCGCGCACCGGACATGGCAAGTGCAAACGGATGTTCACGCGCGGGCTGCGAGTCGGATGAGGTTTTCACGCGACCGGGCGCTTTTGCCCGGCGCAGGCGCTCGATCGGAAAATTGGCCAGCCATATGGAAACAAAACGTTTCATCACGCCACTCCAATACAAAGTCCTGTCCTGCAAGCCGTGGAGGTTGTGAGCGACATCGCTCAAGACGAACGGCGAAACGCTGAGCACCGGGGCTGGCGATATCCAGCGGGTGAGGTGCCGTTGCTGATGGGGATATGCGCCATCGCGTTGCTGTCGCAGCGACAGCAGAACCACGCGGATGCGTGATGAGAAGGCAGGGTGTTTGTGTCTCACTGGCTGCGAGCGCGAGCCGGCGCGCAGGCGTGAGGTCGACATCATCGACCTGGCCGATGACAGCACAAAGCGTGCGAGAGCGTAAACCATCCTCAAGCGCCCAGAGGACATCGCTCTGTCGGCGGGCCGAGACCACCAGGAGGCGGGCTGGATCAAGACCGAAGGAGAGAAGCCCTGGCCCATACCAGTGGCCAAGCTCCGCATCCGATGCCGCTAAGCCGCATATCAAAATGTCTGGTTGAAATACGCCAGTTTCGGCGGCTGGCGGTTTGCGGTTTTGTGAACGCAAGCGGCGCCCGGCAAGTGTGAGGGCAAAAGCCCGCGCTGATGCACAGGCCGCGGCGGCGAGGGTTTGATCAGCAACATCCGGTTTGACTTCGTGAACGGCACCGACCTCGAGACCGAACGGTCCGATCGCGGCATCGATGGTATCCGCGCCTGTTGTCCAAGCGTGTGCGCTCGCGGGACGGCGTGACGTCTCTGCTGATGGCGACGACGGCAAAGCGCCATGCCGACGTTCTATGACGGAGATCTTATTCCGTAGCGCTGCGATAATGGTGTCCCGCGGGCGGGATGCTTGCGATGCAATGGGCCTGGCAGGTGGAGAATGACACCGTCCGGCGCGCGAATTGATTTGCGCCATAGTCGTTTGCAATCCATGTTGTTCCCAAAATGTTCTACATGGATTGGCAGGGCTGGGCAAGATCAAATCAAGAACATTCAGTCGCAGCTGCAGCGCGACCTTCCTGTCGAACACACCTTCGTGAGCTCACAAACTGCTGACCGCTAATCTGAATGGCCTAACGGACTCTTCACGAACAACTGTCAAATTGCATGAAGTTGACGAACTGTTCCTTTGCCAATTCAACCGCGTTCTTAGGGAACCCGATGTCCAGTACACCCGTTCTGCGTACCGCGGCGCTTACGCTCATTGCTGCCGCCCTATGCATTGCAATCGCGCCGGCCCCGTCTCAAGCGCAATACTCTTACTCGCTCTTTGATTGGGGGCAGGGCTGGAGCGAAAATGCCCGCCCACGCGTACCGCGCATGCGGGTCGTTGCGTTCCCGCGGCGTATCGCACCCGGTCAGGTTATCGCCAGCTTTGTCGACCGCAGGCTCTATTTCGTCCACAAACGCGGGCGCGCGATCGCATATCCGATCGCCACACCACGTCGGCGCAGTGCCTGGGAAGGTGTGCTCCGCGTCACCAAAAAGCGGACCAATCCACCGTGGACACCAACGCCGAGCATGCGGCGCGAGAACCCGCATCTCCCGGCATTCGTACCAGGCGGCCATCCACGTAATCCGATGGGTACCCACGCGCTCTATCTGGGATCGACGCTGTATCGGATTCATGGCACCGACGCGCCCTGGACCATCGGGCAACCGATTTCCAAGGGCTGCATCCGCATGCTTAATCGTCACGTGGCTGATCTTTATCGCCGTGTTCCAATCGGCACGAAGGTGACAATCACCTATCGCAGCTTCATGCAGCAGCGTCAGGGTTACTACTGGTAGATCGGTCGATCTGACAGCCAAGTTGCCAACCGACTGGTCGCAGTCTGGTTGGCACAGGCTTTGCGCCCGGTTGGCACACGCTTTGCTCATGACTGAGCATGAGACACGCGACACCATATTCTCGCTTGAGAGACGCGGCTGCTGGACTGGCCACTATCATTTTGGCGCTTTGCGTCAGCCACACATCCGCGACCGCTGCACGCGACGCAACATCATCCTCCAGCGGCACGCCCGTTTTCCGGCTCATCATCGTAGAGAGCCCAAGCTGCTCGTATTGTCAGGTCTTGCGCCGGGACGTTGTCCCAATCTACCGGGCCTCAAAACGCGATGAAGAGGCGCCGATCAGCTTCGTGGACGTGAACGATATCGCCTCTGATACGATAAAGCTGACCTCGCCATTAACGCTTTTGCCGACGGCAATCGTGTTGAAACACGGACGAGAAATTGGCCGTGTCGAGAGTTATTGGGGCTACGATACGTTTCTCATGATGGTCGACCGCATTATTGACGGCGCGCGGTAGCCCCAGACCTTGACGACACAACTCTCGTTAGATGCTATGGCCGTGCAATATTGCAGTGCATGACCGCCGTCGGCGGAACCTCTAAAGTGCACTTGGCTTGAGCGCATAGCGGAGCACGTTCCATGGACCGTCGCGACTTTTTGAAATCGACCGGCGTCGCAACGACGGCTGCCGCTCTGACCGTCGCCCCTCACGCATCTGCCGAAGCGTGGCACACACCACAGCCAGCCGAACATCCCGAAATCGAACTTAAAGGCGTCCTGGAATGGTCCCCTCGGGCCCGCCGTCTTGATGATGCGGTTGATGGGTTTGTGCAAACCATCCACGCGGCATCCGGCGGCCGAATATCCGTAACGTTGGAACATGCGTCCCCATCGTCTTCGACGCGGCCCGTCGTTGGCGACATCCAGTTCCGGATTCCGGACTCACGCGGAAATGATGGGGCTTTTGGCGCGATCCTCAGCGGGCTGCCGACAGCGCAGCCGGTTCAGCCGTCGGCCCACTTGGCATGGTTGATCGGCGGCGGCGGTATGATGATGGTCGATCGTCTGGCTGCAGCGCATGACCGCCGGGTTTTCGCAATTGGACGATTGGCGGCGGTCACGTCACGCGTCACCGTGGCGCCGCATACTGCACAGAGCTTGGGCGTTTCGACGACCACAGCAAGTGGGTTGCTGGCCGACGCGATGTCTGCAAGCGGCGATCAGATTGACACGCAGCCGGCGACACGACTGCTCGATGTTGCAGCCGAAGATGTAGGGCCGACTGCCATTGCGGGGCTCCATCCATCCGATCTGGTCACATCCCGACCCGATGCCCGTATTGTGACGTCTGATCTTGGCGTTTCACACCCAGGTGCCGTTGTGACAGCTGTGATGTCCACTGAGCGTTGGGCAGATCTCAGTTATGGGCAACAAGCGTTGCTGGAGACCGCTGCGACGGCAGCGCTGGCGCGGGATGCCGCCGTGACCGAGGCGTTTCTTAAGGCCATGTGGCCGTCGATCGCCAAATTGCGGGTGTCAGCCGACCCGGCGGCGACTGACTTTTCCAGAGCCCGTCTGAGGGCTGCGGCGGCCGACACAATTGCGGATCGTGCGCGGAAAGACCGCGAATTTAGCATGCTTTTGAATGGCTATCTCGCGTTCTGCCAATCAGGCGATATGATGCCCGCCGTCTAGCCGGCTGAAACGAAGTGAATTTCCGTGTCCTTCTGCTGGAATTCGCTGCTCTGCCGCCTATCGTAACCGGCGTCGAATCGTCAAACCGTCGCCACGCGTTGCACCATGGGCAAGAGAGCGCCGTTGGGCCGAAGCGAACATAACGCACAGCTAGCGCGGCGCGGAGATACGCACGAAAGGAGACTGAAAATGGCTGACACGGATTATGTCGCTGAGGTGAAGCGATACGAAGACGCCCCAAACGAAGCTGCCGTCGCCGGGATCGTAAAGCACCTCGGAATCGCGCTGAGAAGCAAGGATGGCTCGCTGGTCTCCTGTTCGTCCAAGTCAGAGCTGGAGCGGGTCCGCGAGAGCTGGTGCAAAAAGAAACTGGCACTGACACAGTCCGATGCGGATCTGGATGCGGCCATCAAAGACGTTTGCGAAGCCATGAAGGCAGATCAGCGGAAAAACCGCGTGATCTTCTACTACTTGCTCGCGAAAAAATTCAATAAAATCGACGCGTTAGCCTAGCCGCAGCGATCGCACCAATCCGTCTGAATTTACGTCGCGTGCGAGGACAGTTGTCCTTGCGCGCGCTTCGTTATGCCCAGTTCAAGCCCCCAATTCAGGCCGATGTGACGCCGAACGCCAAGCCCATCCGCATATGATGTCTGTCAGTCTCACGACAATCATGACATAAACGGACTTGAATATGTCAGCAATACTGACCTACTATACAACCTAAAGACGGCAAGTCGATCGTCGCCGGGGGACCGCAAACAAAACGAGGGCTGCCATGGCAAAGCACGCCGTAAGCCTAAGCGATAAGTTCGATCTGAGCCTGGATCATCAGATCCTAACAGGAACCCAAGCCGTCGTGCGGCTCGCGTTGATGCAAAAGGCGCGTGATCGGGCGGCGGGAAACCGAACGGCAGGCTATATCTCGGGTTACCGCGGTTCGCCGATCGCAGGTCTCGAAGGTGCGTTCCAGCGCGTCGGCGGTCTGTTGTCGGAGAACGACCTGCGTTTCCAGCCTGGCCTGAACGAAGATCTTGCAGCGACTGCCGTTTGGGGCACGCAACAGGCGGAATTGCGCGGTGAAGGCGCATACGATGGCGTCTTTGCCATGTGGTACGGCAAGGGGCCTGGTGTCGACCGATCCGGAGATGTTTTCCGGCACGCCAATCATGCCGGCACCTCGCGACATGGCGGCGTGCTCGCGCTTATGGGCGACGATCATACGTGCGAAAGCTCGACCACGGCGCACCAATCCGAGTACGCAATGGTCGACATGATGGTTCCGGTGTTGAACCCGGCCGGCGTGCAGGAGATTCTCGACTTCGGTTTGATTGGCTTTGCGATGTCGCGCTATGCCGGGACCTGGGTCGGCCTCAAGTGCGTGAAGGACAACATCGAATCGACCGCAACGGTCGACGGGCGCTTGGATCGCGTTCAAATCGTCCTGCCGGATGACGATGCATTCGCCATGCCGCCGGGCGGTCTCAATGTTCGACTCGTAGACGATGCTCTCGCGAAAGAGGCGCGACTTCACGACTTCAAGATACCAGCCGTCAAAGCATTCGCACGACTCAACGCCCTTGATCGCATTGTGCTGAGCGGCGGCCCGAATGCCAGAATTGGCATCGCGACAACGGGCAAGAGTTACCTCGATGTGCGCCAGGCGCTTGAGATGCTGGGCATAGACGAACTTGAGGCGAACAGGCTTGGCCTGCGGCTCTACAAGGTTGCGATGCCGTGGCCGCTGGAGCCGACGAAACTCCTGCAGTTTGCCGAAGGGCTCGACCTCGTCATTGTCGTTGAGGAAAAGCGTGGCCTGATCGAGCGGCAGATGAAAGAGCTGCTTTTTGACCGGGCCGTGCGGCCGAGCGTGATCGGCAAACGGGACCAGCATGGCGCTGAGCTTTTTCCGGCGAAGGGTGCGCTGGATCCGTCCGAAATCGCAATTGCGATCGGCGAGCGCCTGTCTCAACTCGGGCGCGGCAGCGAGTCCATTCAACAGCGTATCTCGGAGTTGAAGCGCGTGCGCGGAAACCGGCCGATCCACGCACAGCTCTTTACGCGAACCCCGTATTTCTGTGCGGGCGGCCCGCACAACACATCGACGCGCGTTCCAAGCGGCGCGCGGGCGTACGCCGGCATCGGCTGCCATTACATGGCGCAATGGATGGACCGCGATACGGAAGGCTTCACCCACATGGGTGGTGAAGGCGTGAACTGGGTCGGCGAAGCGCCGTTCTCCAAGCGCGAGCACGTGTTTCAGAATCTCGGTGACGGAACGTACATCCATTCCGGCAGCCTTGCCGTGCGCGCGGCAGTGGCGGCAGGCACCAACGTGACGTTCAAGATCCTCTATAATGACGCGGTGGCGATGACCGGCGGTCAAAGCCTCGATGGCGGCATGACGGTACAGCAGATTGCGGCGCAGCTGCTGGCTGAGGGCGTACGCAAAGTCGACATCGTTACCGACGAGCCGGAGAAGTATGGGCTCTATTCCGGCGTGCCAAGCGGCGTGAAGGTTCACCACCGCCGGGACCTGGATGTGGTCCAGAGCGAACTGGCGGAAACCGGCGGCGTGTCCGCGTTGATCTACGATCAAACCTGCGCAGCGGAAAAACGCCGTCGCCGTAAGCGCGGTCAGTTTCCGGATCCGGACAAGCGCATTTTCATCAACTCAGCCGTTTGCGAAGGTTGCGGTGACTGCGGCGAGAAATCGAACTGCGTCGCGGTTCTGCCCCTGGAAACGGAACTCGGCCGCAAACGCCAGATTGATCAATCCGCCTGCAACAAGGACTTCTCCTGCCTTGAAGGCTTCTGTCCAAGTTTTGTAACGGTCCATGGCGCTAAGCCAAGAAAGTCCGAAGGTCTGGCAGGCGCGAGCGGACTTGCGGAAATGCTCGGCAGCCTGCCGGAGCCAACACTACCGGATCTGAAGAGCGGACCGCGCGCTGTGATCGTTACGGGCGTTGGTGGCACCGGGGTGGTGACGATCTCCGCTGTGCTGGGCCAGGCAGCGTTCATTGCCGGCCGCGGCTTCGGCGCAATCGACATGACAGGCCTGGCACAAAAAGGCGGCGCCGTTGCCTGTCATATGCGATTTGCGGCCTCGCCGGACGAGATTCACGCAATCCGCGTTGGTATCGGCGGCGCTGATGTTGTGCTTGGCGGCGATCTGGTGGTGACGGCTTCAAACAAGATTTTGGAGACCATCACGCCGAAAGAAACGGCCGTCGTCGTCAATACGTACGAAATGACGACCGGTGACTTTACGCGCAACCCGAATCTCGCCGTTCCGGGCGCAGAGTTAGTCCGGGCGATTGAAGACCGTCTGGGCGGCGCGCCACTGGAACAACTCGACGCGCACGAGTACGCGGTACGCCTGTTCGGCGACTCGATTGCATCGAACATGTTCTTGCTCGGGGTCGGCTATCAACTCGGCTACATTCCCGTTCCGTCCGACGCGATCGAGCAAGCCATCGTGCTCAACGGCGCCGCTGTTGACATGAACAAGCAGGCGTTTCGTTTCGGCCGCCTGGCAGCTCACGATCGTGCAGCCCTGGATCGTGTCGCCAAGCCGCGTTCCGCACAAGCCGATATGCCGCAGACGCTGGATGACATCGTGGCGTTTCGCGAACGTCATCTGACCAACTATCAGGATCGCGCGTACGCATCGCGATATCGCGCGCAGGTTGAGCGGATCAAAAGCCTGGAGGCTGAGAAGACGCCCGGTCGCACCGATCTGACCGAGGCGGTCGCACGCGGATATCATAAACTTCTCGCCTATAAGGACGAGTACGAGGTCGCCAGGCTGTTCACCGACGCAACGTTTCAGTCGGACCTCGACAAGGCGTTTACCGATGTGCGGCGGATTGAGTTCAACATGGCGCCGCCGATCCTCAGTGCATTCTTCAAGGACAAAGCAACTGGCCATCCGCGCAAAGTTCGGCTTGGGCAATGGATGCTGCCGGTAATGCGCCTGCTGGCGAAAGGTAAGGTTCTGCGCGGCTCGCGCTGGGACGTCTTTGGACTGTCTGCGGAGCGTCGGGCAGAACGTAAAATGATCCAGGACTACGAAGCCGTTCTGGAACGCATTGCGTTGCGGCTTGGTCCTGACACGCACGCAAACGCGACGGAGCTGGCGGCGCTACCGCTGCAGGTTCGCGGGTTTGGACACGTGAAAGAGAAGAACCACGCAAAGGCGAAAGCGCGAGAATTGGAGCTGTTGGCGCTGCTCGACAATCCGCAACCGGTGCCGGTGGCGGCTGAGTAGCCCGTCGTCAAAGATATCAGAGGTAACCGTCGGAGCGCGCCGTCGCCGAATTGGTGCTGGCGCTCTCTTAAGTTATGGGATGCGCGCACGCACCGCGTGATCGCGTCGGCGATGGCAACAGCGAGTGGCCGGCCAGGATGAAGTGAACATTGGGTGTGGGGTATGGGCTGTGGGAACGTGCCAGCTCAACGCAACATGATCTGGCTAACCGTCGATGATACGGGCCGTGCCGGTCTTGCCGCTGGCTGAGCGCCAATAGATCGTCTTTCCACGCTTGCGCAGAATCTTGATGCAGTGTTTCTCGCGGTCCAGCCAGATCCGCCATTTCGTGCACAGCATCGAGTCCTCGATCCACCAACGCCCGCGATCTGTCGCAGCGCCAAGGAAAAACGAGTAGCCGTTCGCATGCCCGATCACCCGGCCGTCGGGAAGGAAGCGCATCGGGATCGTCGCACCCATGGACGTCGTCAGATAGACCTTGTTGCCGCTCACAAGCCGGTGCAGCGGATGATCGGCTTTCCTGGCCGCCGGCGTCCGCGCTGTTTGTTGCCGGCGCGACGTCGGGATACGCCGGTGCAGGGCGGCCATCTTCACACGACGATCGGTTATCGTGCGACTGCGGTCTGTACGAACCGGCTGTCGCTTGGCGGCATTGCCAACGTTGGCGCGACCAGGCCCGACATCCCGTCCACCGAGTGCCGATGGTTCTGGCTTTGCCTTGATCGACCAGCGGCTGGACGAACTGTCAGCGAGCACGGGACCGCTTCTTGGTCCGGTTGGCGGTTTGGTCGCCCGCCAAGCGGTCGCCAAACGCGGCGGTTGCACAAGCGTGGTCAGCACGCGATCGGCATCCGGGCAGAAGCGAACGTAAAAGTCCTGCGCCACACGCGCAAAACTGCGCACATAGGCGGCCTCACCCATGGCCCAACGCAGCGACAGATCGGCAAACGTGACCGGCCGCGATAGACTGGCGAGCCACGGTTTCAGCACGCCCCACTTCTGAACATTGCGCGTGCGCGCCGCGACTGGCTGAGCGATGTTTACGCCGGCATAGACCAAGAGATGTTCGAGATGCGCCTGGACGCCGGCACGGATGTCCGAAAACGACTCGCCGCTGACTCCGGGCCCGACAGCTCCGATATCGGCAAAGTTGTTCTGCTCCGGCGCGACCGGACCCGGCACTGTCGGCGACCGTCGGTAGGTGAGATCTCCGGTCTCGTGCAGCATATGAAAGAACGCAAAGTCCCAACGGATGCCGAGACGCTTGCCCTCTGCCGCGTAGATCTCCGCGAGATTGTCATAGCGATGATTGATCCGAGGATTGCGCGATTGCGCAAATGCCATCAGCCGGTCTGGTGTCACGCACTGCGGAACAAGGTTCGAGGGTGTCAGGCGGACGGGCGGCATCGCGTGCGCATAGGTCGTCGACGTCGCCAAACAGGCAACACACGCAACGACACCGGCAACGAACTTCCGCATTCAACCCACCTGTTCGCGCCAAGGTTGACGCGTGCACTGTAGAACAACCGCCGCCAAGCCGGGCAAACTGAACTCACTCCGACACCACTGGCGTGAACTGTAATCCCGGCAGTTCAATGGCAACTTTCCTCGGCATTCCGGCCGGTGAAATCAAAGTCTACCCACATCATCGGCATGTTAACGCTACGTCCAAATACGAAACATCGCGTAAAGACACGAGCGATCAGTCGGCGCTGCCGTACGGCCACACTTTGGCAAACCGTCGCACACACGACCTCGTTGACCCCGCATGGCACGGTGGCAACAACGTGGTGCTGCAAGAACACATGAGACAGGACACACGTATGACGCAAGCACAACTCGGCCCGCGCCTCGCAGGCAAAGTCGCTCTGATTTTCGGCGTGGGGTCCGTTGGCCCCGGCTGGGGCAACGGTCGCGCTTCGGCAGTTCTGTTTGCGCGTCATGGCGCACACGTCTTTGGGACGGACCTTGATCTCAGCGCCGCTGAGGAAACCGCGCGTCTTGTGACCGAAGAGGGTGGTACTGCAACCGTCATGCAATCGGATGTCACCGATGAAACGGCGATCGCGGAGGCCGTTGAGCGCTGCCTGGCCACCTACGGCCGCATCGATGTGCTGTTAAACAATGTCGGCGGCTCGATGCCCGGTGGTCCGGTCGAGATGGCAACCGAGGTTTGGGACCATCAATTCGCGACCAATATCCGGTACGTGTTCCTGACGTGTAAGTACGTGCTTCCCGTTATGGAGCGCCAGTTCGACAGCGAAGGCCGCGGTGGTTCGATCATCAATCTCGCGTCGATTGCCGGCTTGCGGCACTTCGGCCCGAACGTCGTTGCATACGCAGCCGCAAAGTCCGGCTTGATAAAGTTCTCGCAAGTCACCGCTGTTCAGTACGCCAGCAAGCAGATCCGCGTGAACACGATCGTCCCGGGCCTCATGAACACGCCGCTGGTCGAGGTGCGCTTGAGCCATCAGCGCGGTGACGGCGATGTGGATGCCATTCGGCGGTCTCGCGATGCGCAAGTTCCGATGGGGCACATGGGCGAAGGGTGGGACGTTGCGAATGCAGCGTTGTTCCTCGCGTCGGATGAGTCGCGCTACATCACGGCGACTGAGATCATCGTCGACGGCGGCCTGAGCGCCGCATGCCCTCCGCCACCCGCGCACGCATAGCCGCGGCGACAACCGCCCATCAGCACCGATTTATGCTTATCGCACGGAACTCCTCAGGCCACCCACAACCGGCAGGTCTGATAAATCCGCGTAGAACGTTGAATGCCGGGCGCGTCGGGGGTACACAAGGGGCAGTGGGCGGTTAGCTCAGTGGTAGAGCGCCTCGTTTACACCGAGGATGTCGGGAGTTCGACCCTCTCACCGCCCACCAGAACCTCAGTCTAAAAACCAAGCTATTGGACGGTCGTGCTGCTCTGCAGCGCGTCTATTGCGCACGGAGACCGTGCGCTTTGCCGGCCATGCAATAGCGCGCACGCCCAAAGGCCCGCACGCCAAGAGGACAGCAGGCCGAATGTCAGCCCTCAATAGGTTGATTTGGGGAGCCGGAACACTTTGGGAGCCCGAACACATTGCCCGTTCGGTCCCATCCGGTGAGGCTGTTGTCGCCAAACACACAGCAGTTCGCCGGGGGACCGAAAGGTGCGGCCAAACACTGGGCCGTTAGCTTACTTCTTCTTCTTGCCTTTTGGCTCCGGGTTCAGAGCGTCCTTCAGTGTTTTGGACGGGCTGAACTTCGGAACGTTCGACGCAGGGATATTGATCTTCTCGCCTGATGATGGGTTACGACCCTCACGCGCTTCGCGCTTGGTCACCTTGAAT
>JBCDAH010000075.1:0-23349 GCA_039186015.1 Pseudomonadota bacterium | reverse complement strand
GTAGCGCTGCATGAAAAAGTCCGGAAGCGGATCGGAGAGATAGCCCGATCCATTGGCGACCGTAACCGTTGTGGCGTGCGGATTTTCGGCCAACGCAAGCCCTGCGGACCCATGAACCTCGACCCGTTGGTCGTAGCCGTAGGTGGCGCGGCGCGAGTTGGAAATGATCACCAGTTTGCCGGTCGCTGTCTTCAACGTGACCGCGGCCGTATCAACGTCCCCGATTTCACCAATCTCCGGGTAGATGATTGCGGATCCGGTCGCGAACACCTCCACAAATTCTTCACCGACGAGAAATCGGGCCATGTCGAAGTCGTGGATCATCATATCGCGAAACAATCCACCTGACCGTCGGATGTAGTCCATGGACGGCGCAGCAGGGTCGCGACATGTGATCTGCACCAACTCTACAGCACCGATGGCGCCGTCCCGTATCCGCCGATGAAGCATCTGGAAGTGCGGATCGAACCTGCGATTGAACCCCAGCATCAAACGCGCATGGGTCGCCGCAACAACGTCGAGGCACGCACGGACTCGCGCGATATCGAGGTCGAGCGGCTTTTCGCAGAAGATAGCCTTCCCCGCACGGGCGAAGGCTTCAACCTGATCCGCATGCATGTCCGTTGGCGTGGCGATGATAACCGCGTCGATTGTCTGATCAGCCAGAATGTCTTCAACGCCGGCGATCCGGGCCCCTGTCTCGTCGGCGACGCGGTTTGCGGCCTCCGCAATTGGATCCGATATCGCAGTGAGTGCGGCGTCTCTGCTGGCATTGAGCGCACGCGCATGCGCACGGCCGATTCGTCCAGCACCAAGGAGCGCAAAGTTCAACATGGGCCTGTCCTCACGACTTGTGTGCCGCATCACGCCGCACGATCCAGTCGTGGTCGGGATGGTTTTGAAAGCGCCACTTGCGCAGCGGTCCAGCCATCACATTCAGGTAGTACATTTCGTAACCGTGCGGCACACCGCAGGGATGATGGCCCTTCGGAACCAGAACAACATCGTGGTCGTGGACGGTCATGGTTTCATCAAGTGATCCATCCTCGGTAAAGACACGCTGATGGCCATATCCGTGTGGCGGGTTGAGGCGGTGATAGTAGGTTTCCTCAAGGTAGGTCATGCGCGGGTCGTCATCCTCGTCATGGCGATGCGGCGGATAGGAGGACCAATGACCCGACGGTGTGAAGACTTCGGTGACAAGCAGGCTGTCGGCGACATCGCGCTCTTCCATGGCGATGGGATAGATGTAGCGCGTGTTGGTTCCCACGCCGCGAGTCACGCGTTCGACATCAGCAATGACTTGAACGGAACGTTCTGACTTCGCCGGAGCCGTACAGACGCCGAGAACGCAATCGGTCGTGGCTTTGGCGGTCCACCGTGTCCGTCGGGGAACATAGACCGACACCGGCGGGCTTTGCTCAAACACGCTGATCCGCTGGCCGAGCACGCCAAGGCTCTGTCCACCGGCGGTAACTTCGGCCTTGCCTTCAACCAGTACCAGAATGGCCTCGCGCTCGCCTGTCGCTTCCGCAGCCGTGTCGCCGGTCCGAAGGCGGTAGCAACCGAAACCAACGTACCCCCAGCCGGCGCTTTCGGGCGTGATGGTATGAGTTTTACCGGTGGCCGTTTTCGGTCGGATCAACAAATCGCTCATGCGCGCGCCTCCGTATCGAGACCGACCGAACGGGCCATGTCCTTCAGCGCTGCAAGCCCCATCGTCTGATACTTGTATGGAACGCGCACTTCCGGGTCTTGCTCGGCTTCGATCACAAGCCAGCCCTGGTAGGCATGTGCCGCTGCGGTGCGGAGAACGGGTTCAAACGCGACACAACCGTCTTCGTCGCCCGGAACGGTGAATACGCCGCGCCGCACAGCATCAAGAAACGATAGCCCCTCGACGGCGATCGCGTCGCGGACCGCCGGGCGAATGTTCTTGGTATGAATGTGTGCGATACGGTCCATGTACCTGCCGGCGACCGCCTCCGGGTCGCCACCGGCAAGCAGGCAATGGCCGGTATCGAACGCCAGCCGAGTCGCCGGGCCAACGTTGGCCATGAACGCGTCCACTTCTTCAGGTCGTTCAACGATCGTACCGGCGTGCGGATGATAAACAAGTGTGAGGCCGTTCGCCTGGCAGTGCTCTGCGACGGCCTCGACCCCAGCACCGAAGGGCGCCCATTGGTCTTCGGGCAAGACTGGGCTATCGCTGAGTGGAACGTGCGGATTGCCGTGGATCGTGTTGGACGTTTCGCACACGATACAGACGTGACATCCCATCGCGTTGAGAAGGTCGAGGTGCGGTTGAATGGCTGTCTTCTCGTCGGCCACTGAGCGCGTCAGAAGATTGAGCGAGTACCAGCCGGATACGAGCCGTAACCCCGACGGTGCCATCACCGCCTGCAGTGCGGCCGGCTCGGTTGGGAACTTATGGCCCATCTCAATGCCATCGAAACCGATCTCGCCGGCCTCCTGCAGGCACGTCTCAAGCGGAATGTCGCCGCCAAGTGTCCGGTCATCGTCGTTCGACCATGCGATTGGGTTCGCGCCATAAAGAATCATCAGTCGGCCATCCGCTGTTGCTTGCGGCTTGTGTCATAGGCCTGCCGTGCCGCGACCACTGCGCTGCGTTCGGAGACTTCCGGAACCGCGACGTCCCACCAGCTGCCACCGGCTGTTGTTGTTGGCATCGGATCGGTGTCGATCGCGATCGCGACCGGCCCGGTCGCGTCTCGGGCCTGCGCGAGCGCTTGCTCCAGTTCCGCAATCGAGCCGGCTTTTTGGGCGACCGCTCCCATCGATGCAGCATGGGCGACAAAGTCGATGTGTGACGGGGTGACATGACGCGCGGTATCGAGAAGGTTGTTGAAACTCTCGCCGCCGGTCGCCTGCTGCAATCTGTTGATGCAGGCAAATCCGCGATTGTCGAGAATGACGACAGTGATCTTCTGGCCCAGCATCACAGCCGTTGCCAGTTCCGAATTCGCCATCATGTAGCTGCCGTCGCCGACCATCACGACCACATCGCGGTCCGGGCGGGCCATCTTGACGCCCAGGCCGCCCGCGATCTCGTAACCCATGCACGAGAAGCCATACTCGACGTGATACGCGTTCGGGCGCGGCGCTTTCCAGAGCTTGTGGAGTTCGCCTGGGAGGCCGCCGGCAGCACACACAAGAACGGTGTCCGTGTCGGCGGCGCGTTGGGCTGCGCCGATCACCTGCATGTCGCTTGGCAGATCGTTGCCGGTTGGCTGCGCCGTGACGCGATCGACGGCCGCAAGCCACTCTGCCTTAAGCGCGGCATCCGGTGGAGTCTTACGATGGTCACCAAGCGCGGTGCTGAGTTCTTCGAGCGCAATGCGCGCGTCCGCCACAAGCGGAAGGGCCGTGTGCTTGCCCGTGTCGTAGCCGGCCACGTTGATGGACAGAATGCGCCGGTCCGGATGCTGGAAAAGGGACCATGAGCCAGTCGTGAAGTCTTGCAAACGCGTGCCGATCGCAATGATCAGATCGGCGTACTCTGCGACGGTGTTGGCAGCCGATGATCCGGTTACGCCAATCGAACCAAGATTGAGCGGGTGGTCCCACGCGAGGGTAGATTTTCCAGCCTGGGTTTCAGCCACGGGAATCTGATGTGCGTCTGCAAATGCGCGCAGGGTTTCGCTGGCTTCGGCATAGTGAACGCCGCCGCCGGCGATGATGAGCGGTCGTTCTGCAGCGCGCACAGCTTCCACTGCCGCTGCGAGTTCAGACTGATCCGGCCGCGGTCGCCGCCGCTGCCAGATCTTCGGCTTGAAGAAATTTGTCGGCCAGTCGAACGCCTCAGCCTGAACGTCCTGACACATCGCAAGCGTGACGGGCCCGCACATCGCAGGATCGGTCATGACGGCTATGGCCCGCGGCAGGGCAAGCAGGAGCTGCTCCGGTCGTGTGATGCGATCAAAGTAACGGGAGACCGGTCGAAAACAATCGTTCGCACTGACGGTGCCGTCCTCAAAGTCCTCGACCTGTTGGAGCACCGGGTCCGGCAGACGATTGGCGAAGACGTCACCCGGCAGCAGGAGAACCGGCAATCTGTTCACATGCGCCACGGCTGCTGCGGTCACAAGATTGGTCGCGCCTGGCCCGATCGATGTTGTGACAGCCATCGCGCGCTTGCGGTTCAAGGCCTTCGCATAGGCGATCGCGGTGTGGGCCATGGTCTGTTCGTTATGCCCGCGCCACGTCGGCAGCGCATCGCCGGCACCGTGGAGCGCTTCGCCGAGCCCGGCAACATTTCCGTGTCCGAAGATGGCCCAGCAGCCGGCGATAAACGTGTCACCATCCTCGTTCTGCTGCGCGGCAAGGTAGCGTACCAGTGCTTGTGCGGCGGTGAGACGGATTGTGCTCATGCAGCCCTCCCTTTCTGGCGCTGTGTCTGATCCCAAAGATCGCAGATCGCGCGATACGTCTCGGCCATCCGTGCCGTCGCGACCGCATCATCAATCTCTCCGGCAAACCAGGACCGCGCCGGCTCGCCGAAAATCGTGCGCCCAACCGCAAAACCTTTGACGAGTGGCTGTTCTGCGGAGACCGAAAAACTCTCCTCAAGCGCGACCAGTGGTGCATCGAGCCCGAGGATCATGACCCCGCGGGTATGCGCGTCGTTCGCCTCGATCGTGCGGGTGAGATTGGTCCACGCTTGCGCCGAGGTCGACGGCTCAAGTTTCCACCAGTCGGGAAAAATGCCGGCGCGGTATATCCGTTCGATGACATCCGCGGTAGTGGCATCATCAACCGGGCCGACTTTGGACGGGATCACTTCGACCAGCAGCTCAAGGCGGTTGCGACGGCTTGCGACGGCGAGCCGAGACAGAACGTCCAGCTGTTCGCGCCACATGGCGTCATCGTCGTCCGGATGCGCAAAGCACAGAACCTTCACGGTTTGTGTGAGCGGCCATTCGGACAGCGCGGAACCGAAATCAAGGCCGATTTCACTCTCGAGCCTCAGCGGGCGTGATGCCGGAGACTCAGCCGGGCGGCCGATCCAAAGCCGATGGTCTGCGGCACCGTGCAACGCCGTACGCCCCAGGCGATTGTCGCAAAGAATGCCGTAGCCGGGGCGACCGTGCGAGACCTTAAGGGCCGCGTCCAGGCATAATCGCTTAAACGCACCGATGCGGGCGTGATCCGCGCCGGCAGCGTCCGCCATGTCCTCGAATTGCGACCGGTGATCAAATGCGAAAACACGAATCGAGGGCCATGCACCGCGCCGCGTCGCGGACCAGTGTCGCTGTTCCAGCGCTTGGTCGTGTCGCAGCGCCGGCGTTGGTATGCCCCGGTCGAGAAAGAAGTTCAGCTCATCCCAACTGGGATAGGCTGGCGTACACCCGTGGCGCGAAACGGCAAGTGCACCACAGGCGTTGGCGTACTTGAGGCTGACGTTCCAAAGCTCGCCCCGCAGCCATCCGCGCAACAAGCCGGCCATAAACCCGTCACCCGCACCCAAGACGTTGAAAACTTCGATCGGAAAGCCAGGCCCTGAAACACCCTCATCGAGGTTATCCGGGATCTCGCCCTCGAATGCGACGGCGCCGGTTGGCCCGCGCTTGCAGACGAGGGTTGCCGGCGTCAGTTGCCGAACCGTCCGAAGGGCCGCAACCGTATCCGTTGCACCGCCGGCAACATGGAACTCCTCTTCCGTGCCCACGATAAGATCGAACATGTGCAAGGTGGATTGCAGCTTGTCCGTAACGGCTTGCGACTCGATAAAACGACTTTCGCCAGCGTTGTGGCTGGCAAGGCCCCACAGGTTTGGGCGATAGTCGATGTCGAGCGCCGTGCGCGATCCGTTTTCGCGAGCCAGCCTGAGCGCTTTCAGCGTCGCGGCTTCGACGCGGGGGTGCGAGAGGTGGGTGCCGGTTGCGGTTACGCACGCGGCTTCGGCAATAAAATCCTGATCGATGTCGTCTTCGGTTAACCCCATGTCCGCGCAGTTCTCGCGGTAAAAAATCAACGGGAACTGATGGTCATCCCGAATACCCAGGAGAACAAGCGCCGTCAGGCGTTCCGGGTCGATTTTGACGCCGCGAACGTCAACGCCTTCATCAATCAACGTTTCGCGAATGTAGCGTCCCATATGCTCGTCGCCGACGGCCGTGATGACCGCCGACTTCAGCCCGAGGCGGGCCGCGCCCGCCGCAATGTTGGTTGGCGACCCGCCGATGTATTTGTTGAATGATGCCATGTCCTCAAGCCGACCACCGACCTGCGAACCATAGAGGTCAACCGACGACCGGCCGATCGTGATCAGGTCGAGTTGAGAACCGGTGGTCATCAGACCGTTCCCCCGAGCGAGCCCTCAAGCTCAGCGAGCTCTTGTCCGCCCGCCATGAGGTCCTGCAATTGCTCCGCGGTGATCTCACCCTTTGCCGCGGTGCCTAGCGTCTTGCCGCGATTGAGTACCGTGAACCGGTCTCCAACGGCCATGGCATGGCGAACGTTATGGGTGATGAAGACGACGCCGATGCCGTCCTTTCTGACACGGTCAATTGTCGCGAGAACGTTTGATGTCTGGCGCACACCGAGCGCCGACGTTGGCTCATCGAGAATAAGCACCTTCGCACCAAAGTAAACGGCACGGGCAATGGCAACGGTCTGGCGTTCGCCGCCAGATAAGGTGCCGACGGCCTGATCAGGTTCGCGGAGGTTGATGCCCATCTTTTTCATCTCGGCCATCGTCACCGTGTTGGCCTTCGAGAAATCCATGAACTTGAACGGACCGAAGCGCTTGACCGGCTCTCGCCCCATCCAGAAATTCCGGGTCACCGACATCAATGGAATCATCGCGAGATCTTGGTAGACCGTTGCAATGCCGGCTGTCATGGCATCCCGTGGCGAGTTGAAGACAACTTCCTTTCCCCCGACGAACATCTTACCGGACGTCGGTTTGTGCACGCCCGACATGGTCTTGATGAACGTCGACTTCCCGGCACCGTTGTCACCCAACAGGCAGTGGCATTCTCCCGGTCTGACATCGAACGAGACGCCGGCCAGCGCGATGACGTTGCCGAAGTGCTTTTCGATGTTGCTCATCTCAACGCCGTGGTTTTCGCCGTCTGTCGAGACGTCGGACATGGCAAAGGCTGCATCTGACATCACCGCTCTCCCGTAACGCGTTTGCGGATCATGTTGTTGAACAGCACGGCGACCAGCAGCATTCCGCCAAGAAAGACCAAGTACCAGTCCTGATCGATTGGCGTATAGCTCAGCCCGATAAGGACGACGCCAAAGATGATCGCACCAAAGAACGCGCCGATCGCCGAGCCGTATCCGCCGGTCAGCAAACAACCGCCGATCACGGCAGCGATGATCGCTTCGAACTCTTTTTGAAACCCGCGCCGCGCATCTGTTGACCCGCTGTCGAGCACCGTAATGATCGCGACAAGTGCGGCGCAGGCGGCCGTAAACATGAAGAGGCCCATCTTGACGCTGCGGACGGGTACACCGGAGTTCGATGCCGCGTTCGCATCGCCACCCGACGCGAAAATCCAGTTCCCGATTGGCGTCCGGGTTAAAACGATGGTGGCGGCAATCGCGAGCAATACGAACCAGATCAGCTCGATCGGAACGCCGGTCACCTTTGGTCGCCCATTTCGAAACGTGTCGATCAGGCCGTTCGCAGCCAGCCAGGTAAAGACGCCTGTAAACGCTTCGCCGGAAAACAACGGCGCAACCCAGCTGTTCTCAGTCGCCTCGCGCACGCCGCGAAGTTGGGTCGAGCCACCCGTCGCAACCTTGAGCCCGACAAGCGTGAGACCGCGAAGGATGAACAAAAAGGCCAACGTCACGATAAAGCTCGGCAGGCCTGTGCGGATCACGATCTGGCCGTTGACGGCACCCACAGCGGCAGCAGCGATGAGCGTCAGTGGAATGGCCACTTCAAGAGGCACGCCGGCCGGTACGACGAGGGCTGCAAAGATCAAGCCCGCAAACGCCACCATCGAGCCCAGCGAGAGGTCAAACTCGCCGCCGATCATGAGGAGCGCTGCGCCAATCGCCAGAATGCCAAGCTGAGAGGCCGGCGACATGAAGTTCATAAAGCCGGCGAGCGTGAACATCGCGCTATCGGCAGTGAACGCAAAAAACGTTGTCACAAGAATCAGGCCGGCAATCGCACCGAGTTCCGGACGCTTTATAAGCCGGCCGATAAACGAAACCTCTTTCAGTCGCTCGTCATCCGCCGGCGTAGTGGTAGTCGCCATCATTTCCTCCCGGGACGTCCAGCAAGGGCGACGGTTCCGGCGTGTTTGTCCCACCGGTTCTAGTGCCGTCGCCCTGCGCGTCTGGTCTCTCTTTAGCGAATGCCCTTCGCCGACAACTCGACGACCTGGGCAGCTTTGTCCTTCGTGACCAGGTTGGGGCCGGACGGGACGTTACCACCAGGCACGAGGCCGTACTTCGCATTCATCACGAGGAAGACGACCGGTAGATAGCCCTGGAGGAACTGCTGCTGGTCAATGCCGAATATAGCCTCGCCTTTGCTGACCGCTTCCAAGAAGCTGGCCGAAAGGTCGAAGGATGCGACGCGAACGGAATCGGACATGCCGGCGCCTTTGACGGCCCGGACAGCTGGCTCACCGGCGAGCGACGCACCAAGCGACATAACCGTGTCGATATCGCCGTCTGCAGCCAATGCCGCTTTCACCTTCGCCTCGATCTCGGACGGATCATTGGTCGTCGGCAGCACTTTGACGGCGCCGCCGAAGCCATCCGAAAAGCCCTTGCAGCGCAGGTCAAGCGCGACGTTGCCGACCTCATGGTTGATGCACAGGCCTTTCTTGCCGCCCATCTCTTTGAGCTTTTCACCGGCAGCTTTTCCGGCGTCGTACTCGTCCTGGCCGACGTGCAATAGCGCACCAAGCTTTTTCGAGACGTCAGACCCCGAGTTCATCGAGATAACGGGAATGCCGGCCGCAACAGCCTTTTTGATCGACGGTCCAAGTGCGTCTGCGTCCGGAATGGATACGACGATGCCGTCGGGTTCCTGGTTGACGGCCGCATCAATGAGTTGGCTCATCGCGACCATATCGAATGTCTCCGGCGCGCGGTACGAGACCTTTGCGCCGGTATGCTTGGCTGCGAGATCAACACCGTTCTTTACGACCGACCAGAACGGATCGTTGGCCTGACCGTGGCTGATGACGATGATGTTTTGGGCCAGCGCAGCCGGAGCCAGTGCGACGGCGGTCGCAGCGACAAGCGTACGGATGATCGATTTCACTCTTTTTCCTCCAATTGCTTCTTCTTTGCTCGAAGTTATCCAAGGTTCCGGCTCTGTTGGCCGGTTGGGGCAGATGTGAAACTCCGCCCTAAGCTGACAAGTTATGCAGCGCTGTTACGCTGCGCGCCAATTGGTCCTCCACTGTATCAACGAAACCGGTGCCCTTGTTCGGTGTGAACGGATTTGGACCGGGTGCCGTTGTTTCGAGAATAAGCGGCCCGATATACGCAATCTCATCAAGGGTCTCGATTTGTGACGAGAAATCGATATGACCATCGCCGATCGCTCCGCGATTTGAATCTGCGGCGTGATAGAGACCCAGGTTATTGCCGGCGCGGGCAAGTGCGCCAGCCGGATCAACTTCTTCAATGTTCATATGATAGGAATCGGCGAGCAGTTTCAGGTTCGCCGCATTGGCTTGCGCAAGGAACGCGAGCCCCGCCTCGACGTTTTGGACCTGGTGCGTTTCGTAACGATTGAGCAGCTCAAATACGACCGGCACATTAGCGGCAGCGGCGCGCGCGCAGACCTTGCGCGCTGCTGTCAACAAATGAGCGTCTTCCAGAGCCTTATCCTGATCATAACTCACCCGACCCACGCGGCCATGAAACGATACAATGGGGCCGCCGAGCGCGGCGGCAAAGTCGACAATTGCAAAGTACTCGTTGAGAGAAGATTCACGTTCTGCCGGATCGGCAGAGGACGGGTCGGAGTCCGTTGGCGTCGGCGAGAAAACATCAAGTTCTGCGTTACCTAAGATATCCGCGATATCGCCAGGGTCACTGTGCCTCCAACGGCCATGAAGTTCGATACCATCAAGCTGGGCGCGCCGCGCGCGGCGTACGATACTCGCGAGCGGCTCGTCTCCGAAGATCCAGGTGCAGCATCCGATCTTGCGACGCAACGTGCTCACTCTCGACTGTGTTGCAAAACCGAGCTGACATTGGATCTTAAATACATATTGCGTCAAGTGCGCAAAATGGAATATTTATTCCAAATGACCGAGTCCACGCGCCTTGCTGCAGAACCGCCGTCAGATCTGCCGTCGCTGAATGCGGCAATCGCTCGTCACTCGCCGACTCTGGCACCGCGCCTGCGCCAGTGCGCGCAATTCGTGCTGGACAATCCCGACAAGGTGGCGCTTGGGACGACGGCCGAAATCGCCGACATTGCCAACGTTCAGCCGTCGACGCTTGTGCGTTTTGCGCAGGCACTGGGATTCTCAGGGTTCTCGGAGATGCAGGATCTGCTCAAGGCCAATCTGCTCGAGCGTGGCTATTCCTATGAGCACCGTCTCCATCGGATGGCGCCGGCGAAGCTGAGCTCGCCGCGCCGGATTTTCGAGGGCTTCGTGGGCAACGCGCACGCGGCGCTGGAAACGGCACTTGACGAAATCGATGCCGAGGCCATGGACCGGGTCGTTCGGATCATGACCAAGGCCCGCAGCGTTCACTTTCTGGGGCTAAGGCGCTCGTTCCCGGCGGCCAGCGCGCTGTTCTATGCGTTGAGCAAGATGGGCAAGCCGTGCACGCTGCTTGACAGCCTCGGTGGCATGCTGGGCAACCAGGGGGCGTTCATATCGCCGCGCGATGCGATGTTCGTTGTTACGTTTCACCCGTATGCGCCGGAAGTCATAGAGTTATGTGAAACGGTTCATCGAATCGGCTGTCCGATTGTTGCAATCACCGATGTTGCCTTGTCACCGATTGAGCCGTTTGCAACCGAGGTTCTGCACGTGCGAGACGCAGCACTTGGCGACTTTCGGTCTCTCGCCGTCACAATGTGCCTGTGTTCCGCCCTGTCGGTCGCTGTTGGAAAGTCGATAGAGCGGCCTGCAGCTGATCGCGCTCGTGGTTAACGAAGTCTCACCATAGGCAGAATTGTGCCGCCGTCTGAAACCACCTTGGCTCAGACTGTGTTTGAGTCGTGCTTTCCGACAGGCTGGACATAAGCTGGGGCGCCACGCGGAATGGACGCGTCAATCATGTTGCATCGCGCCCTGTCACCAGGGGAACAGCCTGGTCGGGCCAATATCTGCTGACTGATTTCCCCTGGGTCATTGCAAGCCGCGAAGACCACGGAGAATTGACCAGGTTTGACCGGGCGTTGTCTTGTTTGTGACGGGATTCGGTTTGTACGGGAGCGCGTTCGACAGGAAGTCTTGCTGTCGTCTGAGTTTTGCGCCGTGCGGTCACATGGGCGGTCACACTGGCTCCAAGACACTCGCGAGCGCGCGTCGCGCTCGTCCACGTTCTTATGTGTGCAACGTAAACTGCGCATGTGCAGCCGCCTCGGCACGTGCAGGCATTTCGGATGCTGACAATGACGAAACAGTCCGCCTTGGTGCAAGGCAAGCGATGGTCGCCGACTAGCCGAGAGCAGCCAGTGCGTCGGACGTCGTTCGAGATTGCCGGTCAAAGCTACGACCCCAAGTCCCGCTCGCTCAAGCGCGGGTCGGATGAATTCCGGCTGAGCCCGCGGGCCGCCCGGCTTATCGAGGTTTTGGCACACTCGCCGATGGAGGTTGTCGGGCGCGACGCGCTTATGGACCAGATTTGGCCCGATGTGACAGTGGGTGAGGAAAGCCTGACGCAGGTTATCGCCGAGTTGCGCCGCGCGCTCGGTGACAGCGCGCGATCGCCGCGGTTCATCGAGACCGTCGCGAAGGCCGGCTACCGGCTGCTTGTTGAGCCACGAATCTGCAGACAGGTGGTGTCTGCCAGACATCTATCCGAGTGCGAGTGCCCTGGCGATCCGACGGCTCCGGACGATCAGCCGTTTGCGACGTCAATTGTCGTTGTGCCTTTTGACGTCGTTGCTGGCGGGCGAACCGCGGATGTCCTGGCGAACGGTCTGTCGCGTGATGTTGCGACCAATCTCGCGCGATCTCGTTGGCTCTTTGTGTCGGCGCGGGCCAGTGCTGCCGCGCTTTCGTCGGAGCACGCCGAACCGCCGCAGATCGCAAGGCGTCTGGGTGTGCGCTACGCGCTCTGGGGATCTGTCATCGTATCTGACGGGCGGCTGCGCGTTATGGTAAGCTTGTGCGACTCCCAATCCGGCGCCGTGCTGTGGGCTGAGCGATACGACCGCGCCATGGGCGATCTCTTTGAGTTGCTCGACGATGTCGGCCTGGAGGTTGCGCGTACGGTCGAGGCGGAGATCTCGCAGCATTTACGCCATGTCGCACGCGTAACCCCGGTTGAAACGCTTGACGCCTGGGGGCTTTACCACCGCGCGGCCAAGTACCGGTTTGCAACGACCGCGCAGGATATTGACGAGGTCGACAGGCTGTTGGGCGTGGCGGCTCAGATGGCGCCCCATTCAGCCCGCATCCGTGCGGCGTCCGCGCTCGTTGAGCTCCGCCGACATGCGTATCTCGCGCCGCGTGGATCCGTCGAGGCCCTGGAGCGGGCAAGCGAAATCGCCCAGGCGGCCGTCACACTCGACAGCTGCGAAGCGGAAGCGATGGTCGTTCTCGGCCGCACACTCGGCATGTTCGGGCAAAGTTGCGGGGCACTGGACTGGTTAAGGCGGGCCGTCCACGCGAATCCATGCTCATTCGATGCGCGCACATTTCTTGCCCTGTCACTGCTGATTGCCGGACAGCGTCGCGAGGCGCTTGAACATGTTGGTATGGCAGAGCGGTTGAGTCCCTTCGACCCGATCGCTTACACGGTGCACGCAACAAAGGCGCAAGCCATGGCCCTGGCCGGTGACTCGGATGCAGCCCTCGATTACAGCGAACGCGCTGTCCATCACCCGAACGCGAATGTCCAGATCTCGGCCGTCGCTGCGTGGTGCGCATCCGCCGCCGGTAAGCTGGAGTTGGCCCGCAACCATGCCAGCAGGCTGTTGCGCGCCCGTCCGGGGTTTGTCGCGGACGATTTCTTTTCATGGTTCCACTTCACCGCATCAGACCGTGAGACGATCACGCGTGCGTTACGCCATGCCGGCCTTTAGGGCCGTCGTCTCCATCTATGCCGTATGATGCTGACAAATGAGCGGTGGCCGCCGTGCCTGTGGCCCCGCGCGCAACTCCATTTCACCAAATCTCAGCTATGTCGCGCCAATTGCATCGCGCGATCGTGATGCACTGCTTTCATCGAACACGACGCGGCAACTTTCAGAACTCTTTCCGAAAACCTTCAGGTCCTCACCGGCCGCACTCAGTAAGTAGGATGCCGGCCAGGGCCTGTTCGCCTTTTGCGGGCTGGCGCTGCCGGATCAAGGCTGCCGCGCAGTTTGCGCGTCTGCCGGCAGCCGTCCACACAAAACCGTTCCGAATGGAGACACGATCATGACGCAGACCGCCGCCACCAAGGTTAACAACGGGGTGGATCTTGACGCATTGCTAAGCGCGCGCGAGGCGCTCGAGGCTGCACCGGATGCTGCGCAATTCAAGTGGCGCGCACGTTGCTCGTGGGTCGAAGGCACGCACACGCGCACGACCGTTGAGAGCTTTTACGGGCTTGGCGAAGAGCAGCACCGCAAGTCGACACATGCGATCGAAGCAGATCACCCGGAGCAGTTCGCTGCCTCGGATCTGGGCGCCACACCTGTTGAAGTCGTGCTGTCGGGACTGGCCAGTTGCTTGACGGCAGGCATTGCGACGGTCGCGCAAAACCGCGGTATCCAATTGCGGAAAGTCTCCGCAACGGTGGAAGGCGACATGAATCTGCATGGCATTCTCGGTATCGACGCCGATGTCCGCAATGGGTTCAGCGATATCCGCGTGACGTTTGAAGTCGATGCTGATGCAACTGCCGACGAAATCGCAGCACTGGTCGCACAGTCTCAAAAGCGGTCTGCAGTCTTCGACATCATCACCAATCCGACCAACGTTCACGTGACGGTTGCTTAGGCGACCAGGCGCGAATGACGACAAGACGCTTACTGCGGCCGGCGCCTGCGTATGGGTGCCGGATTCGCTGCGTCCCGGCGTCGATCCGTACCCGGTCAGGCCAACCAGGCCGCCCAGCTGAAAGTCGAAAAGACGGTCCTCACCGAAGGAGTCAGCAAGATGATCACAGCCATAGAATACCAGACGTACATGCGGCGAGGTCGGCCAAGAGGCCTCGCCTCCGTTTTGCCAAGAGGCCTCGCCTCCGTTCTGCGCGTTGCATTTCGCCGGATTTTCGCGTGGAGACATCACCGCGCTGCAATCCAAACCTTGCGGCAACTCGACGACCGCATGCTCAAGGACATTGGCCTCAGCCGGTCCGACATTGTTGGTGCGGTCTATGGCCAGCACGTGCGCGACGGACAACAAGCGGCCTCGGTTCGATCCGCGTCGCCCGTTGAGGAGCGTCGGTCATGAGGCGCCTAACAACCGTTATCATCGGAGCCGGTCAGGCCGGGCTCGCGATGAGCCGAGAACTCATGCACAGGGGCGTCGATCATCTTGTCATCGAACGCGGTGCGGTCGCGAATGCATGGCGCAAAGATCGTTGGGATAGCCTGAGACTGCTGACCCCAAACTGGGCCAACTATCTCCCCGGCGCCTGGGATCTGAGCCTGGACCCGGATGGGTACATGTCGGTCGCGCAGCTTGTCTCAAGCTTTGACGCATATGCCCGCAAGGCCCGCTTACCGGTTCAGGGTGACACAGAGGTGATACGTGTCCGGCGCAGTGACAACGGCTATTATCTTGAGACAAGCCAGGGTCCTGTTGCCTGCAGAACATTGGTACTTGCGACGGGCGCATGCGCGCGGCCGAGCATTCCGGCGCTTTTTGGTGCGGTGCCGAGTACGACCCATCAGGCGACGCCGCTGAGCTACAAGCGGCCGAACGACTTGCCGGACGGCGGTGTCTTGATTGTCGGAGCGTCTGCGACTGGCGTGCAGTTGGCGCGTGAGCTCCAGACGTCGGGACGGCAAGTCACGCTGGCGGTCGGGAACCATGTGCGCATGCCGCGCATCTACCGCAGCTATGATATCGAGTGGTGGCTGCACGCGATCGGCGTGATGGACGAGCGTATCGATGATGTCGATGATCTCGAACGCGTGCGTCGCTTGCCGTCACCGCAGTTGATTGGCGGCAGTCAACCGGTTGACTTGAACGCGCTTCAGGATCTCGGTGTGGAGATCGTGGGGCGTCTGGCGACGATCCGTGACGGGCAGGCGTTGTTTTCCGGCGGGTTGGCGAACGTCTGCACATCGGCCGATCTTAAAATGGGACGGCTGCTGGATTCGATCGATGCATGGGTTGATGACTGGCAGTTAGGCAGCGTGATACCGCCGTCGAGCCGTCCGGAGCCAACGCGCGTGCCGTCGGCGCCGCGCCTGACGCTGAACCTCGCGAACGGGGAGGTTCGGACGATCCTTTGGGCGACAGGCTATCGTTCAGACTTTTCGTGGCTCGACGTGCCGGTGTTTGACCGACGCGGGCGTCTCCGCCATCGCGGTGGTGTCGTTGACGCGCCGGGTCTCTATGTGCTGGGTCTGCCGTTTTTGCGACGGCGCAAATCCCACCAGATCTCCGGCGCGGGTGATGACGCCAGTGCGCTGTCTTTTCATCTTCGCGCATTTCTCGACGGCCGAACCGATCTGGCCGCCTAGCTGATACTTGACTGGAGATGGCTATGTCAGACGTAGAAACGATAAAGAACGCGCTCGATCGCGCGACCAAAACGGTAACCTTGCGGCCGGAGCGCGGACAGCGGGTGTATCGCAACGTCGCGACTTTGACCTCAGGCACCCAGTGCGCAATTGAAGAGGCGGGTCAGAACTTGACGCTGGACGTCGGGCAATCGCTCGGCGGAGACAATACCGGACCGACGCCGAGCATGGTGCTTCGTTCCGCCATGTCGGGGTGCGTCGCAATCGGCATCAAGCAATGGGCGGCACGCCGCGACGTTCCAATCGATCAGTTGGAAGTTGTTCTCGAAACAGATGTGGACGCCCGCGGCCAGCTTGGGGTCCGCAATGACATAGCTCCGGGCTTTGAAGGCGTGCGTTTGTCGATCACGGTGTCATCGCCGGCATCACCTGAGCTGATCGATGACGTTGTCCGAACGTCCCTGCAGTACAGCCCCTTGATGGACGTGTTCTTGAACCGCCAGGAGGTCGAACACCGCCTCTCGGTCGTCAACGCGGACATGAATGTAGCTGCTGCGGGGGATCGATGATGGATGCAAAAATGCAAAGGCGCATTCAGCGCTACGGTTGGGATAAGGCAGCCGACGCTTACGAAGCCGGCTGGAAAGAGAGTTTGGCGGACGCGCATGCGGAGGTCTTGCGGCAAGCCAATGCACAACCCGGTGAGCACGTGCTTGATCTGGCTTGCGGGACCGGACTTGTCAGCTTCCCCTTGGCCATGGCGGTCGGACCATCCGGGCGTATCCTCGCAACCGACATTTCGGAAAAGATGATCTTCGAGATTCGGCAGATCGCCAAATCAAAGGGAGTGGAGCACTTCTCTACGGCGCGCGCGGATGCAGAGAACATCGAGATGCTGCCGGACTGCAGCGTTGATCTCGTCACGTGCGCGCTCGGCCTCATGTATGTTGCCGACCCAGCCAAGGCGATTGCGGAAGCACTGCGGGTTCTCAAACCGGGCGGTCGGGCCGTATTGGCCGTATGGGGCGAACGGGCGAAGTGCGGTTGGGCTGAGATCTTTCCGATTGTGGATGAGCGGGTGAAGTCGACCGTGTGTCCGTTCTTCTTCCGGCTTGGCACCGGACCGAGCCTGGCGACCGCCATGTCCACAGAGGGATTCGTGGATGTCGCAACAACCCGTCTGCTCTCCGAGCTGCCCTATTCGGATGACCAGGCAGCCATCGAAGCGGCGTTTGCCGGGGGGCCGGTCGCACTGGCATATCACCGGTTCGACGCGGCAACACGCGAGGCGGCGCACCGCGAGTATCTGGCGTCAATTGCGCAGTTCCGAACACCCAACGGCTATCGCATTCCCGGAGAGTTCGTGGTCTGCCGCGGCGTCAAGAGTGCTTGACGTTATGGGGCAGCGCACCGCAGATGAATTGCCGAAGTCAGGTGTGGCGAGCAAAGGCGGCGCCATATGTGAAAGGCAGTTTGCAGGGAGGTGCACATGCAGGCAACCAAGGGCCCACGCGCCGCTGTGCCATGGCGCTCCGCGTGGCGCTTTGCTGCCGTCTGTCATGCCGCGCAGCACGTACCCGGCAGCCCAGCCAACTACCTGGGGCACATCGGAGATGTTGTTCTGGAGCTGATTTCCGCGCACGTCGAGATGCCTTTGGATGATCTCGATTTGGCGGTCCAATGCGCCATTCTGCATGACACGGTTGAAGATCAGGATGTCACGGCCGCCGAGCTGGAGGGGATGTTCGGGGCAGCGGTGGCGAACGGCGTGCTTGCGCTGTCGAAGTCTCCGGCTCTCCCAAAAACGGAGGCAATGCAGGATAGCTTGCAGCGCATCCGGCAGCAGCCTTACGCCGTTTGGTGTGTCAAACTGGCGGACCGGATCTCCAACCTGCAAAGCGCGCCTCCGCATTGGTCGGACGAGAAATGTGCAACGTACAGGCTGGAGGCGCAGACCATTCGTGAGGCGCTCGGCGATGCCCATAGTGTGTTGGCCGCACGGCTGGACGCTGCCATTTCCGCCTACCCACCCGTTGAGGGGCCGGGTGGATTTTAGATCAGAACATGGTGCACAAGTCATGCCGGTCGCGCGTGTCTCAAGCGATTACCGAGCGCAGTCGACACGTGTTTATCACCGCCATTCGGCAAATCGAGGCCAACACGAATGACAGACTCTCTTCCCCCGCGGGTCGCGCTGATCCATGCTGTTGAAGTTGCCATGGCGCCGACTGCCGCTGCGTTCGAAGACCATTGGCCCGCTGCGGAACGTGTCAATATTTGGGATGATTCGCTGAGTGTCGATCGCGCGCGTGATGGAGCGTTAACGCCTGCGATGGGGTCTCGCATCGCGGCGCTTGGCGACTATGCACTATCGACGAATGTCGCGGCGGTTTTGTTTACGTGCTCCGCATTCGGCCCGGCGATCGCGGCGTTTGCGGCACGCAGTCCCGTGCTCACACTGAAGCCGAACGAGGCCATGTTCGATGCCGCCTTGCGCGCCGGTGATCGGATTGGAATGTTGGCGACGTTCGCACCCTCGGTCGAGAGCATGGAGGCGGAATTCCACGAAGCGGCGCGCTTGCAAGGCCGGTCTGCCAGAATTAAGACCGTGCTTGTCGCCGATGCGTTGGAGGCGCTCCAAACCGGTGATGTTGAGCGCCACAATGCGTTGCTGGCAGACGCGGCCGCTCAGCTCGAGGGGTGTGATGCGTTGATGTTGGCACAGTTTTCGACAAGTCGCGCCCGGCAAGCCGTTGAAGGGCGTGTTCGCATACCCGTTTTGACAAGTCCTGAATCAGCTGTTCGCACGATGCGATCCGCGGTCGATAAGCTGGCGCCGACATCCTAACGCCAGCGTCGTGGCAACGTGCGCGCGCGGCTATCGAGGTGGCGGGTTGTTTCTGGGGGCTTGAGTGAAACCACATCTCTCCATGCGGCGGGGACGGTTGCGACCGGCGACAAGCGGCGACCTGAGCGCTCTGTTGGAGTTGCTGCACGATAAAGACGTCCGGCGCTATCTTTGTGACAACACGATCCTTCCTCGGGAGACCGTTGCAAGCATGCTGGCAGACAGCGAGCGCTTGGCTGTGGGCGGCCTCGGCCTGTGGATGATCGAGGCGCCCGACGGTGGTCTGATTGGGGCTGCTGGTTTACATCCCGTATCGGACGCCATGAGTGCTGTTCCGGAGCTGAGGGGCGGTATTGAACCGATCATCGCATTGGCCCCGACATCCTGGAGACAGGGCCTCGCGGCCGAAGCGGTCGGTGCGCTCATCACCTACGCGCGGCAATCACTCCGCCTCGCGCAACTCGTCGCCGCCGTGGATGAACCAAACGTCCGCTCGCGACAGCTGATGTTGCGCTGTGGATTTGTGCCCGTCGGCCAAACGGAAGGACCAGCCAATACGCTGATCCTCTACTGTCTTCGGTTTGACGACAATGCGGAGCAGACCGACGGGCACCCGTAGTCATGGTTTGCGGCGTATGAAGTGACATCGCTCCGTCTCTGGGCCCGTACGGCATTGATGCATCAGAGACCGCGCTCGAGAGTTCGTGCGAAGGGGGATGGTTCGCCGGCGAGCGCGCGTGCGTACTCGGCTAGCGTCATGGCACTCCAGCTCAGCGTAGTGACAACGATAACCACGATCCCCAGACGTCCCGGCAGGACGTACGCAACCGCAAGCCCAATCAGCGGCAGAATCTGGATCATGTGCGTCGCCAAAAAATGGGCGACACGCAAATCGCCACCGGTCAGCGACCAGCCCGTCAACGCCATACGCGCATCATGCGCTGGCACAGCACCGACGTAAGGCGACATACGCGCGCCGATTGTGAAGGCCGTGTAGATCGTAAGAAAGGTGCCGCCGATCAAACCGAGCGCGATTGCCCATTTCAGGGTCGGTGCGAGCCGGTTGCCGGAGTCGACAGCTGCAGCCACACCGACCGCAGCGGCAGCACCGACAATCGCGATGGCGGCCAGCGCCATCATCGACCACATGAACCGATGAAACGACGTCGCCACATTAAAGTGAGAGTGCGCCCCGTTTGCGGCCTGGAAGATGATGTATCCCATCTCGACGATACACGCCGCGAGAAAAACAACGGCAACGATCGTCATCGCTGCGCCGGACCGCATGGGATCGCTTAACGCCATCATCACAAGCGCGAGAGTCGCCGCGTGGATCGACAATGCCAGCTCGAACTTCAGCGGTTTGGCCCAGACCGAGACAGTACCATCAATCGTCCGCGGATCGAACATGGCGATGACAAGCGTCATGACAAATGCTGCGGCCATGGTGCCGGCAACGGCCCAGTAGATCGCCTCAGGCAAGGGCGTGGACAGGCGTAAGGATAGCGTTCCGGACATGGCGGGCACCAGAGTTTCGCGACGGTCGATGGTGCTGTTACGGCCGTGTCTCCGTGTTGGTTTGGTCGTGTCGTCAACGGTGTGGCGGTTGTCTCTGGCGTCGGGCAATAGGCGACGATGTCGAGCGTGGGACCGTTTGGGAAAGACTGCGCACGATCAGGGAAAGCTCAAGACTGTCACATCGTATCCTGAGGCAAGAAGCCTGTTGTTTTTCATGCCAAGCTTTATGTCAAAGAAGCAAAGCCCGGCCTTGTCATAGATGTCCTTCATTTTGGCGCCGGTTAATAGGTCCCAGGCTTTGATCTTGTCGCGGCATTTGCCGGAGTCGGTTACAATGCTTTTGCTGTCGTTCGAAAAGATGATACTGTCAATGCTATCGGAATGAGCGCGAATGGTGCGTATCTCTTTCCAATTGGTCATGTCCCAGATATGGACATTGCCTTTGTAGCTGCCGAATGCGAATATCTTCTCATCAGGCGATACTACTGCGTCTGTAATTATCCCTCGGTCTGGCATCTTAATGAGCCGAAGTGGGGTCCGGGTCTTCAAATCCCATATGAGGAAGCATGAGCGTGAGCCCATCATGATAAGCTGGTTCATTGACTTGACGTGAACCGCCGGGTGCCCAGGGTAGCAGCGCATGTTCCGAAGGGTCTGGTCGGCTTCGGGTCTATCGCCGTCGCATGCGGTTGTAAAAAAATCTTGAGGGCCCATGCACAGTTTGCCCCACGTCTCGCGATCTCGTCTCCATGCTTGGTCCCGGGTCTTTTCATCAAGAAAGAAGAGCAAGCTGTCATCTTTCAGAATGACAGCCTGAAGTCCTTTGTCATCAATGATAAGAGACCCAATGGACTGGGAAGTTTCAAACGCGACTCTCTCTGTCCCCGACCGCACGTGAAACTCGAAAACTTGGTGTGTACCGCCCTGATACGGAGGCACAGCATAAATCAGATCCTCACGCGTGGACCAGTAGAGCCTTTCAAAGCGTCTGTTGTCCGCTGCAAGTTCGATGATCTTTTCGCCGGTCGCGTAGTCCCAGACAGACAAGGACGGTTGGCCCGGGCTGATCTCACCCGAGATCGCAACTTTTGACGACGACGGCGCGGGCGCAATTGCCGATATCGTCCTCGATGTCTTGACAAGCACTCTTGGCTGCAACGTTGGCTTTGGCTCCGACTTTGGCTTGTAAGCCGGCGCCGAAAGACCCGAGACCGAATCCTTGGCTACGGCCGGCTTAGGCGCTTCGCTTGCCGCAGGCGTGGTCGGAATTGCTGGTTCGGGCCTCTTCGCCGCTGCGATCTTTTGTCGAACTGTAACTGGGTTCGCATCGCCCAGCGGCCGCATCGCAAGGAGGTCGTTGCGGAACCACCATCCGAGGCCGCCTGCAAGTGCGAGCACAAAGACCATAGCGACGGCAGCTGTTGCCATCCATGTGCGACCGTGTCCGCTGGACGTGATGTCGCGAACCAAGCCCGCCATGTCATGGCGAAAACTGTCGGTCGAGACGGAGATCGCCTGAAAGTCGGCAAGTCGGCTGAGGCTTGGTAGGAGCGATGCGCTGCCTGGCAGTGTCGCGCCCGCGACGGTTACTGGAATGATGGGGATGTTGCGGGCAAGCGCCTGCTCGATTTCGAGGCGTACCCAATCGTTCGAACTTTCGAGGCGGGGCCGGCCGTTGTCATCTTTCACCGTCAGCCAGTCGGGCCCGATGACAACCAGCATGACGTTCGTTTGCGCGAGGAATCCTTCTAGAATTTTCGGAAACTCTTGACCGGCACGAATGCGGTCGATGTCAATGAACACATTGCGCGAGCCAAAGCGGCGCTCGAGGTATTGCGCAATGATCATTGCATACGGCGCGCTGTCGTCCCGCCTGTAGTTTATAAATATCTTCCATCCCACGTGGCATCTCCAAACCTAATCGCCTGCAGTCTAACGGAAGTGCAATCGGTAACAAAATCCGCGCTGTGCGTTTCCGGCGACCGCACGGCCTGAGACTTGGAGACAGAAGGTCGACAGTGGCGCTCGGCACATAAGATCGATTTTGCCACAGGCGGACGCACTTCGCAGCCCAACATCTTCCATCTCGAACTCGGATGTTTCCAGATGCGGCGTTCTTGATCCAATGACATCGGAAATGTCCGATGTCGTCAGGTCACACACAAAATTGTGCCGTTGGGTGCAGGCCAGGAAGAGCTAAGGACGAGGTGTGGAATGGAGCCAGCCAAACCTGAGTAGCGTTCGATTAATCGCGGGCTGTCTCACGGCTCAACTACGGCGCCTCGGCATCGTTCACGTGATCCCACACCTTCGAGATGACCACCGACCCTTCCCCAACCGCTGACGCGACGCGCTTCACGGAACCAGCGCGGACGTCACCCACAGCGAAGATTCCCGGCATGGACGTCGCGTAAGGGAAGTCTTGCCCGGCTAAGGACCCCGTCAAAACAAACCCTTTCCCATCAAGTTCGACCAGCGAGGAGAGCCATTCGGTGTTCGGTGCTGCCCCGACCATGACGAACACTGCATTGGTTTTCATTGTGGTTGTGCGGCCAGTCGCGCGTGAACGAATGTCAACTTCGGCAAGCCCTTGGTCTCCATGAAGCCCGACGACTTCTGTCTCGTAGTGGATCGTAATACCTGGATCAGCCTGCAACCGGCTGGAGAGGTATTCAGACATGGAGATCCCCAGCGATTTTCCGCGCACCATCAAATGAACGTGCTTGGCCGAGCGACAAAGATACATGGCTGCCTGCCCTGCGGAGTTGCCACCGCCTATGATGATGACCTCTCCATCTCGGCAATAGCGCGCTTCCGTTTCCGTGGCCGCATAGTAGATGCCGTTTCCTTCGAACTCCTCCAAACGCGCAAGCGGCAGACGCCGGTACTGCACCCCAGTTGCGATAACGACGGCTTTGGCTTCGATCTTCCTGCCGTTATCCAGCGTCGCGCGAAATGCACCACGATCGTCTTTCTCAAGGGCCACAACGCGCCGTGGCATCGCGAACCGCGTGCCGAATTTCAACGCTTGAACTTCGCCTCGCCAGACAAGATCACCACCCGAGAAGCCGGTCGGAAACCCCATGTAGTTCTCGAAGCGCGATGATGTGCCCGCTTGGACGCCGGTGGCCAGATCTTCGACCACAATCGCGCGAAGACCCTC
>JBCDAH010000074.1:0-23511 GCA_039186015.1 Pseudomonadota bacterium | reverse complement strand
GCCGTCTGGCACCCCAGGCCGCGACTGCGGCCCGGCGCGTTGCGCCGCCCCCGCGGAGGCCCGACCGCAGGGAGGAATAGCCGTGAGCGAAGAGTCTTTAATTGCGCTGTTCGCACGCTCGCAGGCTCGCGGCTCGAGCGCGGGTTAGCCGTCTAGCACCCCAGGCCGCGACTGCGGCCCGCCGCGTTGCGGCGCCCTCGCGGAGGGCCCGACCGGAGGTCGGAACAGCCCGTGAGCGAAAACAGCAGCCGTCAGCGATCAACAACAACCGCTTGCCGGCACTATTGGCGGACAACGAACGGCGAGAGATCAACCTCTGTCGCCTTCGGCGCCGCGGCCCAGTGGAGCACAGAACCGACATAGTGCGTATCGGCACGAACCCCGACCAAAACCGTGTCAGACTGCTGTCGCAAAATCAGACCAGTCTTCTCGATCCACAGCGCTCCGTTGACCCATAAGCGAACAACACCGTTCGCCCGGCCAGGCGTGTTCAAGATCACTTCCTGGTCCAACGAAACCCATCGGTTCCGCGGCAAAACGAAATGGCGGCGACCGGCCGGAATGTTGACCACCTGGTTCTTGTTCGTACGCTGTAATCGCACCGCCGCCTGGCGGCTCTCCAACCAAGCCAAGGGAAAGCTGAGCACGACCTCACCGGTACGCTCGTCCCGCGCGACCAGGCCTGGCAGAACGCCGGACGCGTCGAACGAAAAGTCCGCCCCGAGTTTGACGTCGTAACTGAGGCAGGCGGCGTTAGCACCTTTGATGCGCCTTGGCAGCCACGTGAAGCCAGCACCGCTTCCGGGCTGTTCATACCGGCCGCCATGTTCCGCACCGGCCGGCAACGCAATGCGCAGTCCCAGTTTGCGGCGATCGCCATCACGGGCAACGACACGTGCGTGTTGCATCAGGCCCCAGTCGTTGCCACTTAACCGGGCTTGCAGGTCCGCGACGGAGAACTTGCGCGCGCCATTGTCCCGCATCGATAGCACTTCCGCCGTTTCGTAGCGGTGGACGCACGAGGGAACCTCGGCCTGATAGACGCTGTGGCGTACGGCCAACACGGCGGTAACGACAACGAGTGTGCCACCTGCAAATGCAAACAGTGTCCCGTTTTGCGGCCGTTTTGGTTTCGATCGCGTGACCATCGTCGTCAGCACGGCCTTTCTTGACAAACTGCTGGCATCCGCGACCGGGTTGAACGCGCACGCACCTCGATCGACATACGGGAGCATTAGCAAAAAAAGGCTAACATTCTCTTCCCATGCTGCTGAGAATTAGAATGAAATTGCAACGACGCGCGGCAAGCGGCCCTTTCCATGCCTGGGTGGCTTGCAACACGACGGCGGAAACACGACGAGAGCCGGCACACAGCCACGCGTCCCGCTCGAAAAGGCTTTAAGCATTCCGTCTAGATCATTTCCACCACGGGCAGCATCGCTTCGCCGGCCTGAGGCAGCACGTCATCGACCGCAACCCACAGGCGTCATCCCGGTGCGTGTGACCGGGATCCATGGTGCAACAGACACAAATGATGGTTGGATGTGCGGACTATGCCGCTGTCAGGCCCTCGGCCGTTTGTGTTCACTGAGACGTGGCCCCCGGGCACAAGGCCCGGGGCGACCCTTGAGATCATTTCGCCATAGGCGGACAGCCCCTAGACGAGCAGGTAACCGTCGGCCAGCAGGCCATCTGCCGTCACGCCGCTGATGCCCTCCAACTGCACGACATCGACGACCTTGTCGCCAAGCGCGACGGAAACAAGCGTGCCCGTATCGTTTTCTGTCAGGAAGACGACATCAGCGACCGAATCCGGCGAGCCTTCAACAACCTTAGACAGATCCAGGACATCTCCATCATCAAACGAAAAGTCGGCGATCGTGTCGACACCCAACGAGTTGCCGTCAACAACGATATCCTTGGTCTGCCAGACGAAGGTGTCAGCGCCTGCGCCGCCCGTGAGATCATCGGCTCCACCTAAGCCGCGAATTTCATCGTCTCCGGCACCACCATCAATCACGTTGTCGCGCTTGTCGGCCTTGATCGTGTCGTCATGATCCGACGCAATGAGACCTTCAATGCTCCAAACTTCGTCGTCTCCGTTGCCGGTGATCGTATGCTTGGACAGGTCGACCGTCAGCCCCTGCTCCGACGACGAATAATCGATTGTATCGAAACCGGAGTCGCCGTCGTAGAAGTCGTCTCCCAAGCCGGCAAACAGTAGATCATCACCGGAACCGCCATAGGTCACATCATCGCCGGCGCCGGCCGTGATCGTGTCGTTCCCGGAACTCCCCTTGATTTGGTCGTTGCCTTCACCACCATCGATAATGTCATCGCCGGTGTTGCCATCGATCACGTCCGCGTCAGCGCCGCCGTCGATGGTGTCATTGCCGGAGCCACCGCGAATGTCGTCATTGCCATCGCCACCAAAAAGATCATCATTTCCGGAGTTACCGTAGATAAGATCATTATCGTCACCGCCCTCCACGTGATCGTCACCGCGCATCCCGAAAATTGTGTCCGCACCGGTACCGCCGACAATGGTATCGTCATCACTTGTTTTCGGGCCGTCGCCGGCGGGACGCGGCAGCAGCGCAGCATTGGTGACCCCGATGTCGATCTGGAAAATGCTGTCGTCGAAGTCTTTATCGCCACCCCCCATCAGATCCTCAAAGCCGATCTTGACGGTGCCGGATTTCGTATCGACAGAACCTTGCGCATGCGCGATGTCATCGCTGTTCGGCTCCGTCACACTGTGGAAGATCTCGGTGCCATACTGCGACTTGATCGGGGTCTCGTTGCCCTCGGCATCAACCTGGACCAGCGTCATGGACTCGCCCGACGTCACATTGGCCGGATCACCATTGGCTTCGACCATTTTGTACGTTACGTTTTCGGCCGTCAGGACATCCTTCATGCCGCGCTGAGAATAGCCGTTCGGCACGACGAAAAAGCCCAACTGGTCCCCTTCCGACAGCTCAAGCTCGACCGAACTCTCGCCGCCGACCAAAGAACCGCCCGAACCTTTCAGCGATGCGTTCTCAAACAGGACCTCAACATCGTAGACCGTTCCGTCCTCTGCGATCTTGTAGACGCCGAGCACGTTGCGGTAGCCGGCCGTCTCTCCGAGGAACGTGACCGTCGCCGTCACGTCTTGGCTGATCCGGAACTTCTCCAGGTCGACGTCACCACCGGCGCTGGAGTTGCCGAACAGCAAATCGTCGCCACCCTCGCCGTCGATGTTGTCATCGCCGGTGCCACCCAGGATGGTGTCATTGCCACCCTGTCCGGCCAGCATATCGTTGTTCCCTTCGCCCGAGAGAAAGTCATTCTCATCGGTTCCGAGCAACTTGTCCGACGCAGATGTACCGATCTTGTCCATACTCAACTCCTCGTTCTTAGGACGAAGCTGTTCCCTCGCCCCTGTATTATCTCGTCAATTCACCACGCAATTCCGGTGTAAGCCTCATCGTCAGGCATGGCCTTGGACAACCGCACCAGATCAACAACCGGCACATCCGGTTGCCGCCGCGCGACAGCTGTGCGGAATTCGTCAGTCGCATGGCTCACGACCAGGACATCACTCCAAGCGAGCAGGTCATCGACCGTCTCCACCGTCAGGTCCTCAAGATGATCCATAAGGTCGATAAGGGTCGGACACGCATGCCGGACGTAAGCGACTTGTCCCTCCAGCGCGGGACCGGAGACGACGTTCGGGTCATAAGCCGCAATCGCAACGCCACGCTGCTTCAGGCGCGACATCAGTTCGATTGTCGGGCTCTCGCGGAGATCATCCGTTCCGGGCTTGAACGTAATCCCGAGAAAGCCGATCCGCTTGCCCGCCGTGTCTCCAAGCAGCGCCTCAGCGAGCGCGATCTGGCTCTGATTTGACGGCATCAGGCTATCGATCAACGGCAAATCGACGTCGAGTGACTGGCCGAGATGGGCAACGGCGCGGACCTCTTTCGGCAGGCACGAGCCGCCGAACGCAAATCCGGGCCGCATGTAATACGGCGACAAATTGAGCTTCGTATCGGTCACGAAGACATCCATGACCTCGTGGCTGTCAACGTCCAGTGCTTTGCACAAGCGGCCGATTTCGTTGGCAAACGCGACCTTCGTGGCATGCCAGACGTTGTCCGCATACTTGATCAGTTCCGCAGCTTCGATGTTCACGAACTGCGTCTTCGGATCGATTGCGGAATAGATGCGCGACACAATCGCTTCTGACCGCGTGTCCGATGCGCCGACCACGGTCTTTGGTGGCTCGAAGAAATCGGCGACGGCAACGCCCTCGCGAAGAAACTCAGGATTGAAACACAGGCCGAACCCGACGCCCAACGTGCGACCTGACGCCCTTTCAATTTCAGCGCCCACGACATTCAGCGTCGTACCCGGCGGCACCGAGCAGCGCAGAACCACAACGTGGAAGCCGTCCTTCATGGCCAGAGCCTGGCCAATCGCCCGGCTCGCCTGACGCACATACGTCAGGTCGCAACTGCCGTCTGGCGCCGTTGGCGTGCCCACAGAAACGAATGTCACGTCGGTCTCAAGCGTCGCGGCGACCAGGTCATCGGTCGCGTCGATCAAACCGTCGGCGACGCCGCGCTGCAGGAGCTGCCCGAGGTCCTTTTCCACGATCGGCGACTGGCCATTCTTGATGGACGAAACCCGGTCAGCTGAGATGTCAACGCCAACCATGCGAAAGCCCAGCTTCGCCAGACATGCCATCGAAACGGCGCCGACATACCCAAGGCCGACGACGCTGATTGCCGGCTTGGCTGCCGCAACGTCACGGACGGCGAACGTCCGGGCGTGATCTTGCCGATCTTGGACAACAACCAAACCATGACTCATGCAAACAACTCCTGGCAGCTCAACATTCGACAGGCACTGGCCGTCGACACGCGACCACGAGCCGATCGAACGCAGCACTTTGCAACGAACAACACTCGCAAACTGACAGAGAGATCTGATGCTTTTACAAAAACAATAGCTCGAATTTTATCGAGTTTTTATGAGAATACGGCCAATATCGTGTGCCAGCTTGGGACGACGAGCAATTGCGTATAAATCGTGACGACCAGAAACAGCGAGGCGAATGAGAACGCCGTCAGGTAGCGCGCCATCCAGGTTCTGGCGAAGTCAACCCAGCTGCGGCCCGAGAATCCCTGGGTTTGATTGCCCCGGTTGGCCCATTTCTGTTTTGCCAAGCGCCACATCATATAGATCTTCACAAGCGCATTGACGATCTGGTTGGCATACAAGCACCAGATGAAATTGAGGTCGACGCGCCGCGCATATGTAAAAAGTACCAATGCAAGCAAACCGCGAGAAACGGCGATAAAAGTAATATAGGCTAACAAAAAGCTAACGCCGAACTTTGCTGCGCCGGCAACCGCAAGCATCGGCGAAAACATCATCGTCCAAATCGCGAGACGCTGGTCGACACAACACCACCATATGAAAAGCGGCATGCGCCGTGGCCCAAGCATGATGGCACGCTGTCCGTTGCGCAGCATGTTGCCGGACCATCTGCGGAGGTTTTCCACCATCCGGCGAAAGCCGTCGCCCTCGACGATTTCAATCGTATAGCCGCACGCATCAGGCACGTAGAGCATCTTCACGTTCTGCCGCAGCAGGCAGTACCAGCTGCTCTTGTCATCGCCCGATAAGAACCGGAAGCGCCCCCACAGCCAGTGATCGAGATAGTCCATCTCCTGCACTCGGATGAACTCCTCGCTGACGATGTGCGTTGCGCGAAAGACCGAGAACCGTCCCGTCAGCGTGAGAACCCGCCCAGAGAGCGCGTGCGATTGCATGGCGAGACGCCGCTGCGCAAACCGCATCGACAACCAGGACTGCATCCATCGCGGACCAACAACGATCACATCTTCATCCGTGGTCACGGCATGAAGTGACGGGTCCGTCGCGAAGAGCGGGTAACAGAGGTTCAACGCGCCGCGTTCGAGCACGAAGTCGCCGTCCATGAACGCAACGATATCATCGTCGCTGAAGCCGCGACGCGACATGGCCCGAAGCAGCAATGCGATCGCAACCCGTTTTCCGGGTTGGTTCTGGCGGATGACGCACAGTTCGATATCGAGATCGTCACCCACGGTCTTGAAATGCGAAATCAGCGTCTGCTCGTCCTGAAGCTCTGCAGACCCGATCCAGATCGTCGCCGGCACACCTGCATCCCGGATCTCCGTGCAGATGGACCGAACGACCGCTTCGGCCGTCGACCGCTCCTCGCGGAACGTCGTCATCAGAACGTGAATGCGCCTCGGACGCCAACCGCTGTCCCAAACGGCCTGCGCGCGCTGGCGAATACGCGGGAACGTCTGGTTTGCGTAGATCAGCGCCCGGACCCAGTGATTGGCCCACCACGCATATCGCCAAATCCCAAGAATGCCGATGATGTAGACGAACGTCCGCGCGTCGTGATCCCAGATCTGGTTTGGCAGCTGGGTCAACAGGACAAGGCAAAAACCGAAGTACAAAAACAGCTGATAGAGCGTCTTCGGAGACCACTTTTCTGAAAACGTACGTGGCCGATCGGACTGAGCGGCAAGTCCTGATTCAACCAAAGCGGCGGTCATCACTGCACGCTCAGCAGCTTTCGCTGCACCGTTCGCATCGCGGCCTGTCCGGCACGGCGCGGGAAAATGGCGATCACCGGTGTGCCCGGTATGAGTGCAGGATCCGCGTTGGCAGCTGCCGGATCCGAGAACGATATAACGACAATGGCTGACCGGTCGGTGGGCCCACGCCAGGAGTAACCCGGCGGCTGTGCCCGCTCCTGCTCCCGGCGAAAACCGTCCGTCCGGTCGATTTGGACCACCGTACCCGTCAAACTCCGCGACGCTGCCGGAATGACAAGGTCGACGGGATCGTTCAGGCCCACGCCCAGAACTTCGTCCTGCGTGAGGTAGGCGAGAACGTGCCGCTGATCCGGGCGCTCGATCCGTGCAACGGTTTCGCCCTTCTTCACAAACGTATTCTTACGCCGCAGGACCTCCGTCACACGACCACCGAACGGCGCTTCGAGCCGGATCCGATCGCGATGCTTCAATAGCGCATGATGGCGCTGCGTGCTGATCTTGAGCTCGTGCTCGGCCAACCGCATGCGCGCCTCGATGTCCCCGAGATCACCGACGACGTTGTCTCCGGTGTAAAACCGCTCACCCAGATTGTTCTTGGCGAGTTTTGAGCGCGACTGCAGGTCCAGCTCCTGTTCGTCAGCGAGCTTTTTCAGCCGAATGACTTCCCTTTCGGCCGCTTCGCGCTTGGCGTCGGTCGTGTAGCCCTTTTTGTAGAGCGCTGAAATGCGGTCGAGATGAAGTTTTGCTGTCGCAAGTTGTGCCTGAAGCGACTCGAGCCGCAGCTTGGCTGTTTTCACATTCTTGAGTTCGAGGGTTGCAAAACTCTCGGCACGCTTCAATTCGTCGGCGTGGCGTTGCTTCAAATAGGCGACCTTCGCCTTTTGCGTGCGAATGCCGAGTTCCGCCAGATTGATTTCGCGCTCCAGCGCGGGGTTTTCAATCCGTGCCAGAACCTGGCCCTCACGGACGGTTTTGCCGGGTTCGGCAGCTAACGATGTCAGCCGACCTTCCGCGACCGCCTTGACCGGCGCAACGGGTGCAGAGATGACGGCCGTCTGCACCTCGAGCTTGTAGAAGTTCGTGTAGATCAGCAGCGCCGTGTAGCCGAGTACGGCAAGGCCCAACAGCGTATAGACAGTACTGACAACGATCGTCTTGATCGGCCATCGGCGTATTGGAACATCCGCGGCAACGTCAGATGACGGATTGAGCGATGCAGGCGTGACCGGAACGTCGATACGGTTGATGGTATCGTCGATCGAGACCATCGAGCCGCGCACCAACTCTTCCAGAAAGTGCGACATCAGTTCGAGTTCACGATCCCCGACTTCGGTGAAGCGCACCGCGATCGTGCCCGTGTCCTGCTCGCTGCGAACGACCTTGCCGGACGCATCGAAGGTGACGTCAAAACCTTGGAACGGCAGGGTAAGTTGCAGGTCGATCTCTTGCCCAAGCGCGGGCACGGTGTCCGGGAAGCCGACAACTTGCAGGCCGCCTAAACTCCAGTCTTCAGCCCGCAAGCGCCATCCCTCCACATCAACAAAGAGTGGAGCCGTAACGCGATGGTGGCGCCGCTGATCAGGGCGCTCCCGTTTGACCTTGACTGGCATTACGCGAACTCGAAAACCAACGCTCATATGAGAGCGCAGCTCAGAGTGCACGAACGTCGTTAATGTTCGATTGCTAGATAAGATGCGCGTGTATGCTTATCCGATAACGCATAATCTGGGCCTACTGCGGCAGAATCTTTCCCGGATTCATGATGTTAAGGGGATCCAGTGCAGACTTGATCTGTCGCATGACCTGAACGCCAACACCGTGCTCGGGTTGCAGGTACTTGATTTTACCCTGCCCGATCCCGTGCTCGCCAGTACATGTCCCGTCCATTGCGATGGCACGATCTGCCAGGCGCCCAAGGAACGCGCGCACGGCCTCAAGTTCCGCCGGGTCCCCCATGTCAAACACTGGCGACGCGTGAAAGTTACCGTCGCCCACATGTCCGACAATTGGCGCGACCAGGCCCGATTTCTCGATGTCCGCCTTGGTTTCGAGCACGCACTCAGCGAGGCGAGATATCGGCACGCAGACGTCCGTCGCAAGAACATCCTTGCCGGGCCACGTCGACCGCACGGCCCAATAGGCCTCATGCCGCGCCTTCCAAAGGCGACTGCGATCTTCCTCGCGCTCGGCCCAATCGTAACGGATCGCCCCTTCCTCTTCGGCCAATTCCTTGAACAGATCGACCTGATCGCGTGCGGACACTTGTGTGCCATGAAACTCAAGAAACAACGTCGGGCACACTTCAAACGACGTTTTCGAATGCGTGTTGATCGCATGGATCTGCGCCTCATCCAGCAGTTCCATGCGCGCAACGCCCAGTCCCAGCTGGATCGCCTGGATCACCGTGTTGCATGCCCCTTCAAGTGTCTTGAATGGGCAGACCGCGGCTAAAATCACTTCCGGAATTCCGTGCAGCCGCACTGTCAGCTCGGTGATCACCCCTAGCGTGCCTTCCGAGCCTACGAGCAGTCGCGTCAAGTCGTAACCGGCGGCGGACTTACGGGCCCGCCCGCCTGTCCGGACAATGGAACCATCCGCCATCACTGCAGTCAGATTCAGCACGTTCTCGCGCATTGTGCCGTAGCGAACCGCGTTCGTACCGGACGCCCGAGTCGCGGCCATCCCCCCCAATGTCGCTTCCTCTGCGCCCGGATCGATGGGAAAAAACAAGCCTTGATCGCGCAGATGGTCGTTCAGCGCCTTGCGCGACACGCCGGACTGAACGCGACAATCAAGATCACGATCATTCACCTCAAGCACCTGATTCATGTTCGCGAAATCAAGCGACAAGCCGCCAACCGGCGCGTTGACGTGCCCCTCCAGGGACGTACCGGCCCCGAACGGGATAATCGGAACGCGGTGCTCTTTGGCGATACGTACGATTTCGGCCACTTCGTCGGTTGTGTTGACCCAGATGACCGCGTCCGGCGGCTGGTTCTCCAGCCAGGTCAGCGTGTGGCCGTGCTGCTGGCAGATTGCCTCTCCGGTTTGCAAGCGTTCGCCAAAGCGCTGACGTAGGATCCCGATCGCTGTCGAGATTCCTTCAGCGTTTCGCTCCATCGGCGCGCCCGCTTGCATTGCATTCATCCGCGTATCCTCCGGTCGTGTCATTGTTCTCAGTCGTGTCATTGTTCTCATAAGGGCCATGGGCCCGAATGCGATATCCCAGTCGGCGTCTTGAGATGGCCGGTATGAGGCGGCACAACACCCGACCGACCGAACACGTCCGTGACCGATCACGGATCGCAACTGAGACACGCCTTGCCGACTGCTGACAGCATAATTTGCATCAAGGCTTTCAGCAATCGCGCGCCGCCACCATCCTGAGACGGGAACAACCGACATCGATACGGCCGTTACGGAGCACAAGAGATGTATCAACGCGGACTGACGGCGTTCATCGTCGCCACGCTATCGGCGTCGTGGGCAACGACGTCTTGGCCCGTGCTCGCGCAACCGGCGGACGAACGCCTGTATCGTCTGCGCATCGTCCGCATCGATGATCGGCAGGCCGTCGCACGCGTCGACTTGTCGTCAACGCCCGGCGCCGTGCGCGGGCTGCGCCTGAGGAGTCGGCGCGGCAAATTGCGCATCCGCAACATCCGCATCGTCTATGCCGACGGCAACGTCTTCACCGAGAAACGCACAATCGAATTGGATGAAGGCAGCCGGACGCGCGTCATCGATCCGCAGTCCGACGACCGGTTTGTCGACAAGCTCGAGCTGTCACTATCGCCACGCCGACGTCGCGGACTTCCCCCCGTCATCGAAGTCCTCGCGCATCAAACACCGTCGGGTCGCAATCGCGCGCGGCCGACTGCGCCAGCGCCGCCTCGATCAGCAGATGCGCCCGCGCCAGGAAACGCACCGCAATCCGTGACGCTGTCCACAGCGTCGCAGCCCAGCGCATCGGATCGGCCGACCGCACCGGACAGGCCGACGGCAATCGCAATTCCAATGCGCAAGGCCGACATTCTGGACGCCGTTGCGGCACAGGATAACGAAGACGTCTTGGTCGGCGCAAAACGTGTCCACCTGAATGCAGCCGAAGGAGCCATCACGTTAGACAATCAAATTGGAAAGTTCCGCAGCCTGCGGCTCAGAATACTGGAAAGCGACATGCTGATTAAGGCCGTGACAATTGTCGACGCTTTCGGCGGTCGCGACACACGGGAACTGAATGCGACAATCAAGCAAGGGCAACTCACGCCCTGGGTCACATTTCGCCGCCCACAGTTTCTCTCACAGATACAGGTGCGCTATGCAGCGCAAACGGCCAGCACAAAACGCGCACGGATCGAGGTAATCGGCGCATTTGCCGACGGCTGGCTTGGTCCCAATGGCGAAGGGCAGCGTTTCAATGATGGCTGGGTCTTGCTTGGTGCTCAGACCGCCGGATTCGTGGGATTTGATAGCGATGCGATTGCGGTCGGCCGAAGCAAAGGGCAGTTTCGCCAATTACGTGTGCGTGTACGCGATCGCACAATCACGCTTCGCCAGCTTCGCATCATATACGATGACGGCAGCTCCGATATCGTTCCCGTTCGCTCGCGTATTGGGCCGCGCGAAACCTGGGGTCCAATCACACTTGCGAAAAAGCCGAAACCCATCGCAGCCATCCGCGCACGCTATCGATCGATGTTTTTCGACCGTCAGGCGGCTGATGCGGGCGCCGCAATCGTTGAGCTGTGGGGGCGGTACTGAGGGACCGGATCCAGCCGCAGTCCGTCGCCTAGAACGGCGCCGGGGAGAACCAACCTCCATCCTGCATTTTCGAGAAGGTGTTTATTCCCCAAGCCGCGATAACGAGCGCGTGGCTCGCCATCTTTTGTCGCGATTTCGTCGCGCTGCACGGTTAACACCCTTATAAGGGGCGAACGGTCATGCGGTTCTGAGTGATCGCACGCGGACCAAAACAATCAATGTTGGCGTGCAAGTCGCCGGTGAGACGCGGCACCAGCACGCGACCAAGGAGGATACTGTGCGAAGCATCATTTACTTGGCCACGCTCGCATTCATGATTGCGGGCCTGGCAACATCCGCAACTGCGCGAGATCAGTGGCGGGAGCTTGGCCAGTTCACTGCGGAAAGTGAGAGAACGACAGAGCGCATCCGTCTGGACAGGTCACAACGCCGCATTACTGCGATCCGGGTGCGCAACGACAGGCGTCGGGTTAGACTGCGCCGCCTGGTTGTTGTCTACCTAAACGGAGACGAACGAACGGTTCGCGACATTCCGCGCCGCGTCGATGCGCGAGAGTCTGTTGTCATTCGACTACCGCGATCGAACCGCGCGGTGCGCGCGATCGTGCTGACAGCGAACGCGATCGGCCGGGATCGTAGCTCCCGCCTGACGATATCAGGCCTCCTCCCCGAACCGGACCGTCCGCGTCTCCCGCGTGGCTTCGAATCTGTGGGCACCGTCGAATACGATGGTCGGGATGACGATGTTGTGTTCCGCATCGGCCGGCGTGCTGGCCGTTTCGGACAAATCCGTCTGCGCGCGCTCGATGACGACGTGCGCCTGCGGCGGATTGAGATCATATTCGGCAACGACAAGCGCCAGGTCGTCCGCGCCAATCAACGTCTGCGGGAGGGCGCGCTCACCAACACCATCGATCTGGATGGTGATCGTCGCTTCATTCGGGAAGTCCGCGTCAGCATCCGTCCGGTGATCCGCCGGCGTGACACTGCACGCCTTGAACTCATCGCATCAAAGCGCCCCGGTGCCGAGCCACGACAGGCCAGGTTCCGGGTTATCGGTGACCGCTTTGCCGACGTTCGGACGGATCGCATCAGCATTCCGATCAACGATCGCGCCGAGCCGGTATCGGCAATCCGTATCCGTGCCACCGGCAATGCCATTTCGATTCGCAGCGTTCTCGTCGTTGGTCCCGGTTTCCGCGAGACATTCCGCGTCAGGCAGGATCTCGAAGACGGCCAAAGTTCGCGGATTATCGAGATCAGCCGCCGCCCGCGCGAAATCGAGCGGGTGGTCGCCAATGTCGATCGCTCACGGCGCCGGGGAACCATTCGCTTGGACGTCCTCGGAGCCGGCCGTGCCGCAACACCACCGAGCCGCTCACGGTTTTCCGACCCGCCACGGCTCGATCGCCGTGGGCGCCCAGTCGGCCAGGTTCTGTTCGGTTCCCAACGTGTGGCTTTCCGCACCGACAGAGATCGCATCGAGGTCGGTCGTGATCGCGGACAATTCGACAGCATCGTATTCCGCGTCTTGGACAACACGATCGAGCTCAACACGGTCACGATCGTCTACGGCAACGGCGATCGCGATCGCTTCGACATCAACCGGCGCGTGCGTGCAAATACCGTCACGCCAACCTTCAACTTACGCGGTGATCGCTACATCAACCGTGTTGAACTGCGTTACCGTTCGGTGGGCCGCAGCGACGAGCAGGCCGTCGTTCAGGTCTACGGATCGTATTCGGACGGCTGGTTGAACAGACGCTTCGATCGCGATCGTGATGCGTGGGTCCTCCTCGGCGCACAACGCGCGCAGATGTTCAACCGTGATGACGATCGCTTCGACGTTGGCCGGCGCTTTGGCGCGTTCAAGGCGGTTCGAGTCACGGCGCGCAGAAACGATGTGCGGATCTACGGTCTGGAAATCACCTACGGCAACGGCAGCACGGAAGAGGTACCCCTCTTCACGCGTCTCAAGGCCGGAGAGACTAGCCGACCGATCGACCTCAAGGGCCGGCAGAGGTACATCCGGAACATCGCCATCCGCTACCGCTCGCGCTTCAGTTTGCGCGGAGAAGGTGTTGTCGAAGTTTGGGGCCTGCGCAATCAGCGGTTCGCCGGTCGCGGTGTCCCCAACGCCGACACGCGGGATCGCGACGGCGATGTCACGGACGATCTGCGGCGGAAACTGAGGAATCTGTTCCGCTAACGCGCTACGCAGCGTCACAGGTCAACGAAACCCGCAAAGCGCAGGTCCATCGGCCTGCGCTTTTTACATGTCGCGCCGACAGCATTTCATGATGCCGCAGATTCGGTTGAACGTGTGGGCCGGCGAAGCAATCCCACCTATGGCAGAACTGATCTAATCGACGCGTGTCCAGGTTTCCTGGTTGCAGATGAGCCCGCCGAGGATACAGCCCTGAAGCTTCATCGTATCCCCACGCAATTCAATGATGGCGTAATAGGTTCCACCATCGATCGGGTTGCGCAGATTACCTTCAAACCGCGCCGGGCCGGTCTTTTTCGCGCCGCACATGATACGACGGCCACGCGCACGAATGGTCTTCGATTTGACAACGCGCAGACCCAACCCCCCGGCGCACGGAAACGCCTGAATGTGCGCACCCGTGCTTGGCCGCTTCCAGGTCCCGCTGACTGAAGCTCCTTGCGCAAGCGGAACACTTGCGCTGGCAGCCATCATGCTGAAAGCAAGCGCGCCGGTTGCGCTGTAGCGATTGAACACTTGCCCGCACCCTCTTCATCGCCAACGATAAAACAACCGTATCATGTGGGTTCAGCCGAACCAATGCGTCGCGCGGGATTGTGATGAAGGCGCGTCGGTCTCACCGGCAGACGTGGCCTCAGCGGCAGACGTGATACGTGCCGCGCCGGTTATGCCGAGCCAAATCGAAATGGAAGTGATCTTGATGATAACGGTCCGCCTCCGGGCCGAGGACCGTCGAGAAGATACGGCACGCACCGCGGTGGATCGTCCGGAGAAACCGTCGCTCACTCGGCCGCCCGTGCCATCCTCGCTTCACCGTAACGACGCGGCCGTCTGCTAGCGTGAACGCGGAGATGTCCAGAGCATTGGCATACGCGTGCTGAGACATCTTGTTGTAGATCTTACCGTTGATCCGTCGGCAGCTGTATGACGCCGCGACGCGAATGCCGGTCACCGTAGAGCCCAGCGTGTGCTGTGCAGCCGGTACAACGACGCGCTGTAGCCATTGCTCGACCGCCGGGATCATTCCGCATTGCAGGATCGCTGCCGGCGCCAGTTTCACACGCCCGTAGTCGAGCGCGCGCACGTGGAACGGGCGTTGCGCACCGCATGAGGATGTCAAACGCAGCAGACCGAAAACCGGTCCACCAAGACCAGAAGCCATCCGAATATGGCGGGACGTTTGGACATCGCCGGACGTCAGGCAGGCCGTCTCCGATCTGACCGGAGGACGGATGACGCCCGCGAGGCTGGGCGGCGGTCGAAGTCTGTTGCTGTAGTCGTGCAGCGGCGCACGCATTGGCGGCGGTCGACGTGGTGCCCAGTTTTGATCGTCAATTCGAGAGGACGCCGACTGCTGACTACAGCCGGCGAGCGCCACAAGGACCGGAATCAGATATCGAATGGGGAATCGATGCACGCACAACCTCATGCTGCGGAGAATAAATGAGGATACGCTGCACTTTGGTTAACTTAGAGCACAATAGTACGCGGGCAATCTGGCCGATGTGGGAGTCAACTGGGGCGAGGATAAGTCTATTTGAGGGTTATCCCGGCAGATTTGCACAAGATGTGCATAAAGCCGTGATGGTCTGCGGGTGAGTTCAGCAGAACACATTGCGACGCTCGAGCCGTAAATCATGTCCGCGATAGGCGGCCTCACGTCGGCGACCCACCCGGCCATCCAACGGCACGATGTCGTGGTTGGTCGGCGGAGTTGAATCGGACATGGGGTGTGGGACAGGTCCAGCGAAACCGAAAACGCCCTAACGCGGCTCGCGCTTCGAGATTGTGGCTTGCAGCAATGCCACGGGCGCATCCGCGCCATCGCCGGAAACAACCGAGACGTCGACGCGCGCCACCGTCAGGGACCGACCGGCACGCAGAACCTGCCCGTCTGCCCGCAACAGCGGGCCAAGCGCCGGCCGAATGAAGTTGATTTTGTACTCGACCGTGAGCGGATCACTGCCGGGCGGCATCAGAGACATAGCAGCATACCCTGCCGCGTTGTCACCAATGCCGCCAATCGCTGCGCCGTGAAAGAACCCGTTCTGTTGGCCGACGGCGTCGGAGTATGGAAGCGTGATCACCACATGGCCGGGCTCGACGGTTTCGAGACGGGCACCCAAGGTCGTCATGAAGCCCTGATTGGCGAAACTGGCGGCCACCGCTTGCGCAAAATCCGGGTCTTGCGGTGCAAACGCACCCTGCAACGCGTTGCCCACACCAATCTCCCTTCCCTTTGCATCAATCGTCACGCGCGGCCGGGTTCACCCGCGCCGCGCCAGAAACGCCAAAACGGCGTCTTTGTACGTTCGGTCGCCCACCGCCTTCATGTGGTCTCTACCGGCGATAACAAACGCTTCGCCGTTGGGTATCAGAGCGGCCAGATCCACAGCCGACCCGCCAATCACGTCGTCAGATCCAACGGCCACCAGAACCGGCATGCGCAACTGGCCCAATCCCTCGGCGGTAATGGGATCACGAGACGACCGAATACACGCCGCAAGCGCTTTCAAATCGCTGCCCGTCTGCTCGGCAAATGCGCGAAATGTGCGGGCTGTGGGATTGGTGACGTCGTCGATCGATTCGGCTTCGAGCGCATGCGCAATTGGCCCGGTTCCCGCCATGCCGCGCACCATGTTCAGGCCCAGCCCGGCAAAGACGACCGACCGGACTCGGTCCGGATGGCCCATTGCGAGAAACGCTGAGATTCGTGCGCCCATGGAGTAACCCATGACGTCCGCGTGCGCGAGCGACAGGTGATCCAGCAGGCGGCGGACATCTTCGGCCATGATCGGCGCGCCGTAATCTGCCGGATTGTGCAACTTGGCACTTTGCCCATGTCCACGATTGTCGACGGCAATCACCCGCCGGCCTGCGTCGCGGAGCGTCTTCACCCAGCCGGTGTCGACCCAATTGACATTCATGTTGGACGCAAAGCCATGCACCAGAACCACTGGATCTCCGGCACCCTCGTCAAGAAAGGCAATCTCAATGCCATCGGACAGGTATTTCTGCACCTTGCTCTCCAACTCTTGCCGTCGCGCCGCTTGCGTTGTGCGCTATGCGTTACGCGTAACTGCGTCACGAGTCGCACTACCATTCCCAGAGCTGCACATCTATGGTGTCGCGATGTCGTGCATAGCCGCAACCAACGGAAGGTCTCGTGATGGCCGATAGCTTCGTGCCGCACCTCGCTAACGACCAAGGTGCAGAGAAAATCATCGTTGGCGTCAAAGAGTTGCAGTGCATGGGCGCGCGGGCGCCATTCGATCATCCCCATGTGTATCTCGACATGGGCAGCGATTCCCAGGTTCTATGCCCCTACTGTTCGACACTTTTCGTATACGATCCGGCCCTGGCGCCAACGGAAAGCGAGCCGCCGGGTTGCATCGTCATGGATACAGCCGCGTAGGTTGGCCTTGAAACACGATGACACGCCTCTGCTGATCATTGGCGGCGGCATCGGCGGGCTGACGCTTGCGCTGGCCTGCGCGCGATTGCATCTCAATGTCCATGTCCTGGAAGCGAACGAGGTCTTCTCCGAGTCGGGAGCCGGCATTCAGCTTGGGCCCAATGCGACACGGATTCTCGCTGACTTGAACGTACTTGCGCGCGTTCGTGAACGGGCCGTCGAGCCAGACGCGATCGTTGCGCGCAGCGGCAAATCGGGACACACGCTGGCACGTCTGCCGTTGGGGGAACGCATGCATCGGCGCTTCGGTGCGCCCTATCTGGTGGTCCACCGCGCGGATCTACAATCGGCCTTGCTTGCCGAAGCGCGTGAGTGCCCCGAAATCGAGATCACGACCGGTTTCCGTGCAACGAGCATCGATCAGAGCGGCGAGAATGTGTGCGTGATCGCAGCGTCGGGTGCGACGGCGACCGGCAGCGCCATTGTCGCCGCAGACGGGCTCTGGTCGCGCGTGCGGTCATGGATCGCACCAGACTGGGCTCTGGGCCCGAGCAGCACGACCGCAGCGCGAACACTGGTCGCAAGAGACGACGCACCGTTGGTCATGAAAGACAACGTGGTGGGAACATGGTTCTCACCGCAGGGGCATCTCGTCCACTATCCGGTGCGCAACGGCCAGGCCGTTGCCGTCATCGTGATTGCCAGGCGAGGTGCGGTTGCGCCTGGCTGGGGACATCCCATCGATGCGAGCGACGTGAACGCCGACGTCGCGCGAATTGCACCGGCAATTCCGACCCATTGGGTGCGAGGCTGCGCTTGGCGGCAATGGCCGCTGTTCGATGCACCGGCACTTTCGAACTGGACAGGCGGGCGTGTCGCATTGCTCGGTGATGCAGCTCATCCGATTCTGCCGTTCCTGGCCCAAGGCGGCGCCATGGCCATCGAGGATGCGGCGGTATTGTCGCGCGAATTCGCATCTCCGGACCGGGATGTCGCATCCGCGTTTGTCGCATACGCCGAAGCGCGCCGGACGCGAACGCGGGACGTTCAGGATGCATCGCGGCGCAACGGCCGCATTTACCATTTGACGGGTGCTGCGGCGTTGGCGCGCGATACAACCATGCGGCTCACGCCCGGGTCCGCTTTGATCTCGGCTTATGACTGGCTCTATGGCTGGACGACCAGCGAACGGGCGCGGGCGTCCAACTGACACTGTCCGAAACTGACTGGGTCAGTTGCGCCAGAATTCGGGGCGCAGCAGAACCAGAACCGTGAAAAGCTCCAATCGACCGAGCAGCATGGCGAACGACAGCACCCATTTCGCCATCACAGGCAACGGCGCATAACTGCCGGCCGGCCCGACCTGATCACCCAGGCCCGGGCCGACGTTCCCGACTGCGCTGGCCGCGGACGACAATGCCGTTACCAAATCAAGCCCCATCGCAGAAAGGATCACCGTGAACAGGCCTACGGTGGTCATATAGATGGCGAGAAAGGCGACGATCGAAAACGGGACATCCACCGGAAGACGGCGATCGTTATAGGTTAGGGTCACAACCCGGTTCGGGCTCATCAGGTGCAAAAAGTGACTGCGCGACAGCATGCCGGCAACTTGCAGCCGGTAAATCTTGATGCCACCGGCTGTCGACCCCGAACACCCACCAACAAACATCAATAAGAAGAACAGTCCAACGGCAAAAGACCCCCACTGGGTGTAGTCCTCGGTTGCAAACCCGGTGGTTGTCAGGATCGACGTCACGTTGAATGCGGCCCGTCGGAGCGCTTCGAAAAACTCAACGTTGCGCTCGGTCGTCAACCAGATGGTCATGATGGCGACCATGGTCGCCAGCAGAAACAGAAACCCTCGAACCTGCGCGTCGCGCCACAGAACGGTCGTTTCCCCCTTCAGCATCTGAATAAAAACAACAAACGGCAAAGCGCCCAGGACCATAAACACGATGCACGTCCACTGCAGCGCCGGCGACGGGTAGAAGCCGAAACTCTGCGAGTGCGTCGAGAAGCCCGCCGTCGCGACGGTCGTCAATGCATGGCAGATCGCGTCGAACGGCGGCATGCCGAAGACGAGATACAAAATCAGGCATAACACCAGGAGTGCGGCATAGATCCCGGCCGTCGCCGTGACGAGATCGACGGCGCTTGGCAACACTTTTTCACTGCGCTCGGAGCTTTCGGTATGGAACAGCTGCATCCCGCCAACCCGCAGGAACGGCAGCACGATCAATGCCATAACGATAATGCCGAGACCGCCGAGCCCCTGCAGAATTGCCCGCCACAGCAGGACGCCACGCGGCAGATCGTCAAGCTGGGTGAGGATTGTGGCTCCCGTGGTCGTCAGTCCCGACATCGCCTCGAAGAACGCATCCACGTACGGCAATCCCATTCCGTACAATGGCAATGCGGCAAAGGCTGTGAGCGCCGCCCAGGTGCCGGTTGTCAGAACAAATCCTTCTTTGATACCGAGCTGCGCCGGTTGCTGTTCCCACGTCACCAGAATGAGCAGACCACCGATAAAAAAAGTAAACACAGCCGAAGCAAGAAACGCCGCCCAGCCGGGACCTTCGTCGGCGAATTCGACAACAGCCGGCAGCAACATGAACGCACCAAGTGCGCATAGCATCATGCCGATGGTAAGCAGGATTGGGCGAATCTGGATCACGGTTTGTGACGGCCTTACAAGGTTTTGCAGCCTTTGGCGTGACGCCACATCAACACGGTGCTTGGCATGCGTGATAGTCGAAAAGCGTTAACAACCCCTGCGTCGCGCCCGTCAAGCATCATGAATGACACGCTACGAGTCCACTTTGAGCATTTCCAACACGGGCAGAAGGCCGATGCCATAGCCCGGACTCGCTCGGAACGGAACGCAAGCAAACGATGTTGCATAAGCGACTATTCACACCCATGGCAGACCCAGCCACATGGTGCACAAACAGCGACACGGGAAGACAACAGGGCAAAGGCAGTCCGCAATGGGTAGTAAATGGGAAGCTGACATCACGACTCAAATTGCACCGCCGTGGACCCATATGTCTCCGAAACGCATCGGCGATGTGCCAGAGGCCCTTTCGACGCCCTATGCATTCTTACGCGTACGACGAAACGGTACGCCATTTTATCGACTCGATCTGTACTATCCACGAGATACCTACTGTTTCACAACCAAAGCAATCGCTTGGAACAATTGGCTTGTCGTTGGTTACGGGGATCGCGTGACACTGATCTCAAACGCTGATGCATCAACACCAACGACGCCACCGGAGCAAACGTTGGACCTTGCATCATACTTCATGGATTTCTGGCCCACGACGGACGACCTGCTGATCATGTCCGGACACGGCATTTCGTGCGTGGCTCCGAATGGTCAAAGTCGCTGGCACAACAATGATCTCGGTTTAGACGGAGTCATAATTCGATCCGTTGAACACGGCGTCATTTGTGGCGATGGCGAATGGGATCCGCCTGGAGACTGGCAACCGTTTGCCATTTATACCGCGACCGGACAATCAATCTAGCCATCGATCGTCCTAGCGGCAGCCGGCGCGTCTGTCACCCGGCACCGACAATCGTCATAAGCAATTCCCAGCTACCGCTACTGAGAACCGCAAGCCAAATGGTGCTTGCCACCACAGCGCCGATCAAGAACCATACCAGCCGTGTTGCCATATCGATGCCCGAGAAACAGTCAGGTTTTGAACTCGCGCGCTAGAGCCCCGGCGGCTTGCGTTGCCACTCGTAGCCGTTTCGCGCCAACCGATAGCCGGTTTCATAGAGCTTCGCCATATACTCACGGTCGAATGGCTCTTTGCTTTCGGCGGTAAAGTCGCTTGGGATGCTCGCGAGTCGAAAGGCGATATTGTTCTCTTTCGCTCTTAAATAGAGCTTCAGTAAATCGCCCTCAAGCTGCTGCCGAATAAGCGTATTGATCGAACGACCGGCAATCGCAAATGTTGTGCCTTCGACGACTTTTGGACTTGGCGTTGTTTTGGAATTCGCCAGCACGTAGAGACGGCGGCGCCACCGCACGCCGTATTGTCGGTCAATCCTTTTCAGGTTGAAATGCAGCGGCAAGAGAAAGGCGTTTTCCGTCACGCCACCGTCGATGTGCATCTCTTGGTAGACCTTTCCGTCACCGTTGGTCACATTGACGTATACGGGCGGAAACAACCCGGGCAGTGCGGTCGACGCCAGCAGCACACGGCGGAACAGCCTCAAAGCTTCAGGCGTCCCGCGTTCGGCAATGCGGCCCATATCCCAAACAACGGGGCGTTCCTGATCTGCATTTGTTGTGCCAACAAGCAGCCGGCGGCCCTTGCGATGTTCCCGTGCAATCGCAGCCATAACTGATGGCGTGATGTACTTCGCGATAAGATTGGCCAGCGGCTTCGTGCTGGAGACGGCGTTACCACCAAACAGCCCCACAAGAACTTGCTTCTGGATCAGATCGTCTGTCGCGTAGAGCGTGTAGATCTCTTTGAGTTTTGAATCGTAGGCTGGCCCCAAGAATGCAAATGGCGCGATCAGGGCGCCTGCGCTCACGCCAGAGACAACTTCAAACTGCGGACGTTTTCCCGACGCCGTCCATCCGTTCAGGAACCCGGCAGAATATGCGCCGTCCGCACCGCCACCGGAGATCGCCAAATAGCTTACGATCCGACGTCTGCTCTTCAAAACCTGGGGACGTTGCGACTTGATCTGATCGAACCGAAGTGCGGCAATTCGCTCCACGTTCGGGATTTCGATGTCCCCCCATCCCCGGATCGGACCGAATCCCGCGACTTGCACGGTATTGGCCATGGGGAGGGGCACCGCGTTTCTCACGTCGGCTGCACAACCGTACAGGAGCGCAGCAGCACCTAGCGCGATCACCCTGCACACTACCGTTCCGAGACTCAACATGCGGCAAACCTCTGGGCGCGGGCAAAGACGGAACACGCCCTGAAAAGCGCCAGTGTCTGGGCTAGCAGCGAGGGCATCTGCGGGTCAAGCACCGGTCATGACAATACGGTCTGTGCGACGCTGGCCCGCATCCACGCGCTGACTTCGGATGTTTCCGCGCGGCAATTTTCAGTTAGCAGCATCGGAACCGTCCGATGTCGGTCGGCCCCTCCGCTCGCCCGCACGACATCGTCGTGCTGGGTGGCCAAGTGGGATTTCGGGAACGTTTCAACCAAACTTGGCGAACTCTAGCCGTGACCTCGCCGAACCTGGGACATGTCGGCGATATGGTAAACTGAAGGTCGCGGCTTCGAAAAGGCTGGACGTACGATATACTGCCATCGGCAGCGATGCGAATTCGCATGGCACAAACGGTGTCCGGAGCGGCGGCGCAGATCGCGCCACGCCGTGGCGAACGGCGGTAAGATCGCCACGGCGGCGCGGGTACTGGGGCATTGACGATGGGAGCATCTATGAGGAACGCGATCAGTTGGCTGCTGATCCTTGCGAGCGTCGGGTGCCTCGTCGCCTCGTGGATGACAGGTGCCAACGATCAGACAGCCTGGATTCTCACGCTTTGCGCTGTTGCCGCATTCATCGCCGCGCTTGTGCTGCAACAAGCAGCGAAGTGACGATAGCCACAGGCGCAATGCGACGACCTGTTATAAAGACGTCTTCATTGCGTGGGCCGGCACCGCACAGATCACCAACAAACACCGCGGTGCGGCCAGCCGGAGGAATGATGAAATAGGAGCGGCCCAAGCCTTTGTCAGGAAGGTAAGAGATATCGTAGTTTAGCTGATCAAGCAACGCGAGCAATTCGCTCGCACAACCGTGGACGTCGCCAATAATATCGAAGGGCCCTGATAGATGACGGCGGTCCGGCCAGGTCGGATACAGCCGTACTGAAACGCGCTTTCCAGACGATAAGCTCGGCACGTCATAGGCTTTCCGAAACCCAATACGCGTCAGGCGCTGCTTACGCCGTTGCGGAGATCCATTCCCAGGGAGAACTATGGCAATCGCAAAGGCGTGGAACTCCTGTGCGAGCGTCACAAGCTGCCGCAACCCGATATCAGTTGCCTCTTGAAGCGATACGATTGTGAGCCGTCGACTTCTCAGCGGTGCTTTAACTCGGCCTTGTCTCTGCACAACTTTCGTCAGCAGTGGATACGAACTGAAATGTCGTGCAGCAAACTCACCGCGCCGCTCGTCCGCGCCACCAAGCAGCACCAAAAGACAAAATCTGGGATCTCGAAAGCGCGCACTCCTTAGGTGCAGTTGTCGGCCACAAGACTCACGACTAGCATCACCAGAGGACGAACGTAGCGGCTATGTCATTCTGTGCGGACACGTCTTTGACGAACCAACCTCAATTGCGGTCGGCCTAAGACAAACGCCAGATGAAGACGGCGATACAGGCTGGATCTTTTTCTGTGGCAACGACGTGGAAGAAGACCATACCAAAGCTAAAGTCGCGGCAGTCACTACGCTTTTGAAACTTGAGCCGCAATTGGCCCCGGTGCTCTTCTGCCCCGTCG
>JBCDAH010000073.1:0-23551 GCA_039186015.1 Pseudomonadota bacterium | reverse complement strand
CCGCGGCGGCGGCGCGACCGGTCCGAGTCCACGCGAACCTCATCGCGGTTTGCGGCCGCAGATCCAATGTCCGAGCACGCGCCGGACGCGGATCATGACATAGCCGAACTTGATGCCGCCGAACAGCTTGACGACGCCGATACTGCCGCCGACGACATGCTGCCGGACGACATCCTTGAGACCGGCGCAATTGATGTCGTTGCTCTGCTGCCGCCGGACGGTGGTGAGCCAGGCGACCTTGCACCTCTTAACGCCGAGCCGATTAATGCCGAGCCGATTAACGCCGAGCCGACCCCGTCGGACGACGCAGCCGCAGCGCAGCGCGACAGCGGCGATGCGGTTCCATCTTCTGAGACGCCGGCAGCGCTTTCCGACGAACACGCCGTCGACGATGCGGTGATCGAGCAACCGGCGTTGCCGCTTGCTGCAGCAGACGATGGCGACGCCGCGACAACAGCGGACGACGACGAAGCACCCGCTGCCACTGACGGTGAAACAACTGAGCCACCTCGCCCGCAGCGTCGCCGGACGCGCAGTCAGGCTGTCGAGCTCCCGCGTGACGAGACGTTGACAGCAGAGGTTGTTACGTCGCGGAACGACGCTGGCGGTGTTGAGGACGCTGGCGGCGTTGACGCTGAGGCGACGACCGAGCTTGATGTTGAAGCATCGGGAGCAGATGCCGAGACAACTCCGATCGAGGCGCTTGAACTGGCCCAGCAGCCAGTGGCCGAGCCTCATGATGCTCAGGATGTCATCGATGATCCTGTCGATACAGCGCCGGCCGTGGCCGAAGACGCTGAGGTTCACATCGACAGTGCAGACGACCATGGCGAGCCGGACGCTGCAATGACGGACGATGCGGCAGCCGTCGAGGCGCGCGCCGAAGAGCAACCCGTCCGCATTGACCCCGATCAGGATGATCTGCCCGAGGCCGAGGAGATCCCGAACGGCCGTTCGATGGACGACCCACTTGACGAGATCCGGCCGCGCCGGAAGCGCGCGCGGTCATACAAGATCCAGGAGGTCATCAAGCGCCGGCAGGTTGTCCTGGTGCAGGTAGTAAAAGAGGAGCGCGGCACGAAAGGCGCGGCGTTGACCACCTACCTGTCTCTGGCAGGGCGTTACACCGTTCTTATGCCGAACACCGCGCGGGGCGGCGGCATTTCCCGGAAGATTACGAACGCGCACGATCGCAAGCGCCTCAAGGCCATTGCGCAGGAGCTCGAAGTTCCCGACGGCATGGGCCTGATTATCCGCACGGCGGGTGCGGCGCGGACTAAGCAGGAGATCAAGCGCGACTTCGAATACCTGCTGAGACTTTGGGAAAGCGTTCGCGATCTGACGTTGCGGTCAATCGCACCGGCTTTGGTTTACGAGGAAGGGGATCTGATTAAGCGATCGATCCGCGACTTGTACTCGAAGGACATCGACGAGATCTGCGTTGCTGGCGATACCGCCTACAAAGACGCCAAGGACTTCATGCGCATGCTCATGCCGAGCCATGCCAAGAACGTCGCGAAGTACGACGGCCCCGGTTCTCTCTTTGCTGACTACGGCGTCGAGCAGAAGCTTGCGGACATGTTCAGTCCGATCGTCTCTCTACCTTCGGGCGGCTATCTGGTGATCAACCAGACGGAAGCCCTGGTCGCCATCGACATCAACTCGGGCAAGGCGACACGCGAATTCTCGATCGAAGAAACAGCGCTGAAGACCAATCTCGAAGCGGCCGAGGAAATCGCCCGGCAATTGAAGCTGCGGGACCTCGCAGGGCTGATCGTGATCGATTTCATCGATATGGACGAGAAGCGCAACAATCGTGCTGTCGAGCGCCGTATCAAAGAGTGTTTGAAGCGTGATCGTGCGCGGATCCAAGTCGGCCGGATTTCGCACTTCGGCCTTTTGGAGATGTCGCGCCAGCGTCTGCGAACGGGTGTGCTTGAGGGGTCGACAACACAGTGCCCGCACTGTCAGGGCTCGGGAACGATCCGGTCCGTCGAGTCGATTGCACTGGCAGTCTTGCGCGGTGTTGAAGATGCGCTGCGCCGCGATCAGGGCGTCGTCACGGTCCATGCACCAACTGAAGTGGCGTTCTATCTGTTGAACCAGAAGCGCCAGTTTATCGCGACCCTCGAAGAGGCCTATGCGGCGACAATCCGGATCATCGGCTCTGATACGACCCAGGGTTCCAACTTTGAGATCGAACGGCCGACACAATCGCGATCCAGCGGTCGGCGTGCCGAACGCGCAGAGCGTGCTGAAAAGCGCGCCGTACGGATCGACGCCGGTTTCGAGGAGTTTGGCGAGGACGCGGACGCCGGCGAGCCTGCGGACGACGAGAACGGCGAAGACGGTGACGGACAACGCGGACGTCGCAGACGGCGGCGGCGCGGCGGCCGGAGAAGCGACGGCGACAATGCCCAGCGCGCCACTGACGACGCGCAAGCACTTGATACGGCTGCGGACGAGCCGGATGAGGAGCGCGGGGCCGGGTCCGCTTTGGCGCGAGACGGTGACGACGATAGCCGATCCGCACGTGGCCGGCGCCCACGTCGGCGAGGACGCCGCGGCGGACGTCGCGGCCGTACTGACGGTCGCGAGGGGACGTCGCGTGGCGGTGATCTGACGGCTGACGCAAACGGCTTTGAGCTCGAAGGGTATTCAGCCCAGGCTGCATCCGTCGCGGTTGCCGCACTCCGGATTAAGACTGGCGACCCTATTCTGGTTGATGAGATCTATCCCGTCGCCGAGCCTGATGCACCTGTGCCGGACTCGGAGGATGCAGGCGAAGAGACAGGGGCATTTGCTGCAACCGCAGCAACCGCCCGCGATGTCGATGCGTCTGAGGTCATCGACCGATCGGCCGGTGCTGTGCACGACACGACGACCTTGTCATCGGCAAACGGCGCTGTCCCTGCAGCCCCCTCGCTGCAAGACGTCGAGGTCGGCGGTTTCGGTACGGGCGTTGCCGACACGGTTGCACAAAACGCAGAACCGGCACCCGCCGACGAGGCCGGCGATAATGCGGTGACAGAGGCCCCCCCACCGAAACGCCGGGCGCGATCGTTGAATTCCACAGCGCCAGTGGTCCGTCACGTTGTCGTTGGTGCCGAGGCGACAGCGAACGAGGGCGAGCATGTCAACCCAACCGGTCCGCGTCGTAAGGGATGGTGGCAGCGGACGTTCGGCTGATGGAAGCGCGAGCGTGTCGCTCGCTTGCTTTCGCTCACGGCTATTCCTCGCTGCGCTCGGGCCTCCGCGGGGGCGGCGCAACGCGCCGGGCCGCTGTCGCGGCCTGGAACCGTGCGCGACGGCTAACCCGCGCTCGAGCCGCGAGCCTGCGAGCGTGCGAACAGCGCAACGAAAGACTCTTCGCTCACGGGCTACTCCGGCCTAACGGCCGGGCCCTCCGCGGGGGCGGCGCAACGCGCCGGGCCGCTGTCGCGGCCTGGAACCGTGCGCGACGGCTAACCCGCGCTCGAGTAGCGAGCGCTTGTCGCGAGCGGTAGCGCAAGTCAAAGATTCGCTCGAGCCGTGAGCGGCTTTCCTTACGTTTGCGGGGACGTCAGCCGGTCCCACTCGCCAAGCCGATTGAGCGCGCGTTGCATAACGTCTGTCGGCCCGGCGTAGGAGAAGCGCACATATCCCCTACCTCGGTCGGGATCGAAGTCCAATCCAGGCGTCGCCGCAACCCCGACCTCGTCCAGCATCTGGCGTGTGAATTCCAAGCTGTCGTCGGTATAGGCGCTGACGTCGACATACAGGTAAAAACCGCCATCGGCCGGTACGATCCGATCGAGACCGACACGTGGAAGACCGTCGATCAATAGATCCCGATTCCTCTGATAGACTTCGCGGTTGGCCTCGAGTTCGGCCCGACCGTCGAATGCGCCAAGCGCGGCAACCTGAGATGCCGTGGACGCGGCGATGTAAAGGTTCTGCGTGAGGCGCTCGACCGTTGAGACCATCTCCGCCGGAACCACCATCCAACCTATCCGCCAACCGGTCATCGAAAAATACTTGGAAAAGCTATTAATGACGACGCACGAGTCGCTGTAGGCCAGCGCGGTTTGTTCCTCAACGCCATAGCTGAGGCCGTGATAGATTTCGTCAGACAGATACCAAAGCCGTTCCGCCTCACAGACACGAATGATGTCTCGCAGGCGCTCCGGATCCATCATGGTGCCGGTTGGATTGGCCGGACTGGCAATCAAGGCTCCGGCGATACCTTGGTTACGAGCCGCATCCCGCAGCATGTCTGGAGTCGGCATCCAGCGATCCTCGGGCCCTGTGACCAGAGGGACGGTCTCCAGGCCGAGCGCATGTGGCGTTTGGCGATAACATGGATAGCCGGGAGACGGCACCGCCAAGCGGTCACCAGGATTGAATGCCGCCAAAAAGCTGAGGACAAAACCGGCGGAAGAACCGCTTGTGATCACAATGCGTTCCGGCGGTACGATCACGCTATAGTGATCCGCATAGTGCTGAGAAATGCGGCTTCTGAGTTCCGGCAGACCGCATGCGACCGTATAGCCCAGGTTTTCCTGTGCCATTCGGTCGCGGAGCGCCGCCAATGCGGTACTCGGGGCCGCGGTTCCCGGCTGACCGACCTCAAGATGGAGCACCTCTTGGCCCGCCGCTTCCGCAGCGGCAGCGGCTGACATGACGTCCATCACGATGAAGGAATCGATTTGACTGCGTGCGGACAATGGCCGTGGCAGCGTAGATTGAACTGGATTGACCGGCGAATTTTGTGACATGCTCACGCCTTAGATTGTTCGCAATTGCGATGGACCCAAAACCCGATCCGTAATCTCAAGAGTACCATTCAACTTCGGCGCTGCAGAGTTCAACGCAGAGTCGTGATGACGACCAGACTGTATAACGCGCCGCCATGGCGGTTGATCGTCTGCGCGGACTGCAACTTGCACGAACGCTGCCTATGTTGATTGGGACGCGACAGTCATGCGAACAACGCATCGTCACAAATCCGGGGAGCAAATGTTGCTTAAGGTCAGGGGTGACGGATTGAGACGGCGACTGAGCCATATGCTCGTCGCCCTCGTTGCGGGCGCGGCAACTTTGCTCGCTCTACGAACAGACTCGGCTGAAGCGCAGGGTTTGCCGCTGATCCGGGACAGTGAAATCGAGCGGCTTCTCAACGACTATTCCCGCCCAATCTTTCGCGCGGCCGGCCTTGGTGGTGGACGCATTCGTATTCGCATCGTGCGCAGCTCAGTCTTCAATGCATTCGTACTCGACGGTCGTAACATCTTTGTTCACACGGGCGCGCTGCTTCAATCCGAAACCCCAAACCAGATTATCGGGGTTCTTGCGCACGAGGCTGGGCATATCGATGGCGGCCACATGGCCGCACTGCGCGCCCGCATCAAACAGGATCAAAGTCGCCTCCTCCTGGTGCGATTGTTGGGGATTGGCGCGGCGATCGCGACGGGAAATCCAGCCGCCATGGTGGCCGGCGATCAGCTCGTCCTGCGGTCTCTTCTTGCGGAACGCAGATCGCAAGAGGGTGCTGCCGATCAGGCCGGCCTCAGATATCTGGAAGCAACCCAACAGTCTGGCTTGGGCATGTTACAGACATTCGAGCGGTTTGCGCAGCAGGAGTTTGTCTCGGCCAGATACCAGGACCCGTTCGCGCGTAGTCACCCAGTGGCCGCCAACCGGCTGGCGAATCTCAAGCGCCTTGTGCAGTCGAGCCCCTACTATAAGAAGCGGGACTCGCGTGAACTTCAGCTGCGCCACGATCTGATGCGCGCCAAGCTTGCGGGCTATCTTCAGTCGCCGGGCGAGGTTTTCAATCGTTATCCGACGTCCGACAAGAGCCTTCCGGCGCGGTATGCTCGCGCGATCGCCTTGTTCTTCCGTGGCGGCAACGGCGGCCTGCCGCGCGCGCTTGCTGCGGTCGACAGCTTGATCAAATCCCGTCCGGACTACCCCTACTTCTGGGAACTGAAGGGCGATTTACTGATGCGCGCGGGTCGCAAACGCGAAGCGACGCCGCACCTACGCCGTGCGCTGAAACTCGCACCGAAATCTCCGCTGATCACGGCGCGCCTTGCATCTGCAATGCTCGAGTCGAACGATCCCAAGACCATTGCGCGTAGCGTTAAGATGCTGCGGCAAAGTCTTGTTGCGGATCCGAGCCCGCGGGCGTATCGCTTTCTCGCGAACGCCTACTACAAACAAGGGAAACGCCCGGAAGCTGATGCCTCAATTGCTCAGGCCACGTTTCTGCAAGGGAACGTGAAGCGCGCCAAGGTCTTCGCAAAACGGGCGCGCGCCGCGCTCAGGCGTGGTTCACCTCTGTGGGTGAAAATGGACGACATTATCAACTATGGCGCGGGCAGGTAGCTCGGACCGTTTGCGCCGATATGGCCAAAGCCAAGAGGATCAGAACGATGAGTTTTGACAACGTACGGCAAATAGTTGCGACCAAATCATTCGCGCTCGTCGCACCAATTGTCGTGGTCTTTTTAGGTTTGATCATTATCGGCACCGGCACGTCGACGCCGCCATCGATTGCAGCCGAGACGCCGACAGCTGACGCGGCCACCTCCGCAAAGAGTACCGATACCGACGCAAAGCCGACCCAAGTGGCAACCGCAACCAACGTGGACTTCAGCGACAAGCAGCGCGCCGAGATCGAGAAAATCGTGCGGTCCTATCTGCTCCAGAACCCCGAAATCCTGCGCGAGATGACCACGTCGCTGCAGGAAAAAGAGGCGCTGGCCCGCAACAGCCGCAACAAGCAGATCGTCGTGACCAACAAGGTCTCGCTCTATCAGTCCAAACACGATTACGTCTTCGGCAATCGGGACGGCGACGTCGGGATCGTTGAGTTTTTTGACTACAATTGCTCTTGGTGCAAACGCGCGCTGACGGAAGTGCAGAATCTCGCGGCAGCCGATTCCAATGTCCGCGTCGTCATGAAGGAGTTCCCGATCTTCGGCCCGGACTCGGAGTTCGCCGCACGGGCTGCGATGGCCGCCGTCAAGCAGAACAAGTATTGGGAGCTGCACGTGGCCCTGATGGGTCAGGAACGCGTCACGAAAGACAGCGTGCTGACTGCAGCGAAGTCGCTCGGGCTGGATATGGCGCGCCTGCAAAAAGACATGGAAGATCCGGAGATTTCCAAGGCGCTCAAGGAAACGGCACGCGTGGCCGCCGAGCTCGATATTCAGGGAACGCCGGCCTTCATCGTCGACACTAACGTCAATGTTGGATACGTGCCAGCGGCTGGTCTCAAAACCATGATCTCCGATACGCGCAAGCAGGGCTGCCGCGCCTGCTAGGTTGCGTCACAGCCATATATTGCTGCGTTGATACATGCCGTGAGCGCCCGCTTGTGCTCACGGCTTTTGTTTTGTGCACAGCACACTTCTGCGTTGACTTGGCCGGTTGGTTAACACCGATCCGGGTAAACGGCCTATCTTTTGGTGCATTTTCTGCAGGCCGATCGCAACGCTCGGTGGGTATTTGCGATTGCATCGGCTCGTACAGGCGAAATGCCAGGATGCTGTGCTTCCTTCCGCCTGCGAAAACTGCTAGATCCCGCGAACGCATAGCTTAGCCCGATGCACCGGCTCTGTCGGATCGACTGGACGGTCCCATATATCCGAGGGTGGTCGTGGGCGACATGTGGTTCCGACGCGCGATGTGTTGAGACAGGTCGCGACGACGGTTTCCCCGTACGCAGGAAAAGGCAGGCAACAGTCACGCATGTCGAAGGACACGAGATCGAAAAACGGTTTCGATAAGGAATTTATTCGCGAACTCGCGGGCTTGCTCATTGAGACAGGTCTGACGGAGATCGAAATCGAGCGGAGCGGGCTCAAGGTTCGTGTTGCGCGCACACTGCAGGTCACGTCACCTGTTGTTGCGCCGGCCGGAGCGGTCGAGCCGGTCGCTGCCGCCGCGCCGGCTGCGCCAGCAGAGACCAGCCCGGCGGATGATGCCAAACATCCCGGAGCTGTCCGGTCGCCTATGGTCGGTACGATCTACCTGTCACCGGAGCCCAGTGCTGCACCGTTTGTCGAGATCGGAACCCAGGTCACCGAAGGGCAAACGCTGCTAATCATCGAGGCCATGAAGACCATGAACCACATTCCGGCTCCAAGGAGCGGGACGGTTGCCCGGATCTTATGCCAGAATGAGCAGCCGGTTGAGTTCGGCGAACCGTTGATCATCATCGAATAGTCCCACGCGGCGTTCCGGAAGACATCCATACGATGTTCGACAAAGTCCTCATCGCCAATCGCGGAGAAATCGCTCTTCGCATTCAGCGCGCCTGCCGGGAGCTCGGCATTGCGACCGTGGCCGTGCACTCAACCGCGGATGCTGACGCGATGCACGTGCGCCTGGCCGACGAAAGCGTCTGTATCGGCCCACCCCCAGCCGGCGAGAGCTATCTGAATATCCCGCGGCTTCTGGCAGCTTGCGAAATCACCGGTGCCGATGCCGTGCATCCCGGCTACGGCTTTCTTTCTGAGAACGCGCGGTTTGCCGAGATTCTCGAAGGCCACGGCATTACGTTCATCGGCCCAACCGCCGAGCATATTCGTGTGATGGGCGACAAGATCGCCGCCAAGGACACGGCGGTCCGGCTCGGTATCCCCGTTGTACCTGGCTCGGAGGGCTCTGTTACAGACGTGGCGCAAGCCAAGACCATCGCGAGTGAAATCGGCTATCCGGTCCTGATCAAGGCCGCGTCCGGCGGTGGCGGTCGCGGAATGAAGCTGGCGCGAAGCGAGCACGAAATCGAAAGTGCTTTTCAAACAGCCCGGATCGAGGCGAACGCGGCGTTCGGCGACGACAATGTGTACATTGAAAAGTACCTCGGAAAGCCGCGACACATTGAGATCCAGGTTTTCGGTGACGGCCGCGGCGATGCCATCCACCTTGGCGAACGTGACTGTTCGCTTCAGCGGCGCCACCAAAAGGTTTTCGAGGAAGCGCCCTCTCCCGCTTTGAATGCCCAGGCTCGCGCCCAGATCGGACAAACCGTCGCGACAGCCATGCAGGAGATGGGGTACCGGGGCGCCGGCACGGTGGAATTCCTTTACGAGGACGGCGCGTTTTACTTCATCGAGATGAATACGCGTTTGCAGGTCGAGCATCCCGTAACGGAAATGATTACGGGAATGGATCTCGTCATCGAACAACTGCGCATTGCGGCCGGCGCCTCGTTAAGCGTTGGCCAAGGGGACGTCGCCTCCAACGGCCACGCAATTGAATGCCGCATTAATGCTGAGAACCCACGTACGTTCCGGCCATCGCCTGGGCGGATTACGTATTGGCATCCGCCGGGGGGACTTGGAGTGCGCGTCGATTCCGGTGTGTATCAAGGCTATAGTATTCCACCGTATTATGATAGTTTGATTGGCAAACTGATTGTCCACGGCCAGACGCGAAACGAATGCCTAATGCGCTTGAGACGTTGTCTCAGCGAGTTCGTTATCGACGGTATTGAAACCACAATTCCACTTTTTGATCAGCTGGTGAGTCATCCCGATATCGTGAATGGGATGTATGATATTCATTGGCTCGAGGCGTTTCTTGCGAAGCTTGACGCAGAGGCTGCTTAGTTTCTGGTCAGTTGACCGCTTCAAAGCGCGTGCCTGCGTCCCGGTGTGCGGACCTTGATTGCACACGATTGGACGCGTATGGCCGCCGGTGCGGCAAGTCTCCAACGCGCGTTTCGGTCACAAACGTAGGCATCACCAGGTTGCCGGGATTGAGATGACAACATTTCCCGCCCGCGCGGTTCATGAGCTTTTGAACGCCTACGCCAACGGTGTCTTTCCGATGGCCGCCAGCGCCACGTCGCCGGAACTCTATCTTCAGGATCCGGATTGGCGCGGCATTATTCCACTCGACGGCGTGGTTGTTCCGCGTCGTTTGGCGCGCACGATCCGGCAAGCCCCGTTCGAGATCCACGTGGATCGCGATTTCGACGCGGTTATCTCGGGCTGCGCGGCCGAAAAACCGGGCCGGGACAGCACGTGGATTAATCGCGAGATCCGGCAGCTCTATCGTGCTCTATTTGATCGCGGCCACTGCCATACGGTCGAAGCCTGGCGCGACGGGCACCTTGTCGGTGGATTGTATGGCGTATCGCTGAAAGGGGCGTTCTTCGGCGAGAGCATGTTTTCCGAAGCGCGGGACGCGTCGAAGATCACGCTGGTCTATTTGTGTGCCCGTCTGATCTACGGCAGCTACCGTTTGCTCGACACACAATTCACCACACCACATTTGGCCCAGTTCGGTACGCTTGAGGTCCCGCGCCGTACATTCCATCGCATGCTGAACCGGGCTCTGCGTTCCGATGGTGACTTCTACCGCCTGCCCGTCGACACGCCGCCAGCCGACATTGTGGAAATCGTACGGCATGCGATGACCATACCGGACAACGTTGGTTATGCGCCGGACAGCGCGTCAGACAAATGAGCGAATATGGACGCAGCCGTTAGCGCCGAACACGGCGGCGACGGCGACGGACCGGCGGCTCATTTTCTGCTCTTGGATCGGCAGCAGAGGGGTCAGGTTGCACCGCTCCGCCCTTACACCCCGTCAACCAAACGTCGAAAACCGGATGCTCGACCGCATTGAGGCCCGGACTTTCTGCAAACATCCATCCGGTAAAGATGCGCTTTTCCTCGCCATCCAACTGAACCTCATCAACCTCGACAAACGTTGTTGTTTTGGGTGGCTCTGTCGGTGCGCTGGTCAGGCAGGCGCGCGGCGTCAGCCGGAGCGATCCGAATTCAGCGGGCTGATTGAGTGGCACCTCGAGTTTCGAAATGCGCGCTGTGACTTTGTCCAGAGCTGCAAACACAGCGACGTCATTCTGAATGCGCTCGGCGCGAACGCCAGCACCGGCGCCGAAGACACCAACCAGCGTGGTACTCGCCGCGATCAGGGCAACCGTGCTGCGCTGCAATTTGGTTTGCCCACCCATTATTCGAGACCCTCGACACTGAAGATATCGCACTCGGCAGATGCGCGGCGCGACCTGGCTGTCGCCTGGCAGGCCTTGGATTGATGACGCTCCATCAGCATTTCATATGATTCGAATTCGATGATCACGTGGCATGCGTACGGATGGTCCCTGGGGCCGGTGTGTTGCATGCCTCCGGCATGGAACTCGAAGACCTCGTCGCAGGCAGCGCACACCGGATGACGATCGATATCACGCATGATGCTGTCGGTGATCCCATCCCACTGCGGCATAAGTTACTGTTCCCCGGCTGGTGATCTCGGGCGCCGTGGCCCCGGCCCGCTCTACTTGGCCCGATCTACTTGGCCCGATCTACTTGGCCCGATCTACTCAGGCCGCCACGCGTCGTAGTCGCCCGTTGCCGGCGGGCGGCTACCAGGGGTCAGGATCGACCCCGGCGGACGATAGGCTTCAGACGTGCCGGTCATGTTCATCAAATGTGGCTTTTGCCAGGGCCGTGGCTCTTCACTCTTGCTGGGCGGATCCACAACCGTGTGGTGCAGCCAGCCGTGCCACTCCGGCGGAACCTGAGAGGGTTCTGAGAGCTTGTCGTAAATCACCCAGCGCCGCGGACTGCCATGCGGGCTCTCGCCACGCACTTGTTCATAATACTGGTTGCCGAACTGATCTCCGCCGACATGCTTGCCCTGCCGCCAGATCGTGAAGCGCGTTCCCCAGGTATTGCCGCCCCACCAGGCGAAGATCTCGCTGAATATGCTCATGGCATCCGTCCGATTGGTCTCCGTTCTGGGATTAGGCGCCAGAATGTTCGGTGTCTAGTGTCCTGTTCCGCCACGCGCGTTAGCGCGCATGTCCTGATCGTCCACCGCGTGTGCATTTCGTGCGCGACCTTCGCGCAACACTGTGGCGGCTCGGAATCGCATAACTTGCACCGTGGCACGTTCATGTGGACGAGATTGTCCCACGCTGTTCAGCCAGTCACAGCGGCCGGTTTGTCGCGCTGATTTCCGGACGTGCGACCGACCATCCCCGACACATCCACACGATGCTCACAAACTGCCGACACCTAGATATAGGGGCTCCAACCTTTTTTGAGCCCCATCAGTTGTAGGTGTGTCTGTTTTCGAACCCCGAATCGCCACATGCTGGACGAAGTTCGGCCGGCTTACGCGCTCAAGGTTGGGGTGCAGCGCGAAGCGGTCCTTTTGAAGCCTGAATGCCCTTCCTCGGGCAGCGATTGTGACCGCACCTCGCTGCCTCAGCTGTATGGCGTCTTCCAATCACCGGTCTTGTCCATGTTCGGGCGGACTGAAGCAAAGAAACCTACGCGCTTGGGTCAGTGCCGCGTTGTCTAATTCGTGCGTCGAACGAAGTTGTCTGACCCGGTTGAAACACAACGACTGATGCGCTCTGCCTTGAGCTGCGTACCCGCCACCGGGAAAGTTGCGTTTGAATTACATGCACAATGCGGGCGTTCCATAGCTGGGACCTCGGAAATGAAAATTGCACGTCGCTTCACTGAAGCTGGCCAATCCCCTTACAAGACGATCGAGTTTCGTGACGCGACGAGTGAGATACGGAACCCGGACGGGTCCGTCGTCTTTCAATTGAAAGGCTTTGCCGTACCGGCCCATTGGAGCCAGGTCGCAGCTGACATTCTCGCGCAGAAATACTTCCGCAAGGCCGGTGTCCCGAAGGCGCTGAAGAAGGTCGAAGAAACGCAGGTCCCATCGTGGTTGTGGCGCGCGGTCGCCGATCAGGATGCGCTGGCAGAGCTTCCGGAGAGCGAGCGCATTGGCGGAGAAACCGACGCACGCCAGGTGTTCGACCGGTTGGCCGGCACATGGACCTACTGGGGCTGGAAGGGTGGATACTTCACGACCGAGGACGACGCGCAGGCGTTCTTCGACGAGCACCGCTACATGTTGGCCATGCAGTTCGGCGCGCCGAACTCACCGCAGTGGTTCAACACCGGCTTGCACTGGGCCTATGGAATCGACGGTCCAGGCCAAGGTCACTACTACGTCGATCATGTGACTGGCGAGCTCACCCGATCGACATCAGCCTACGAGCATCCCCAGCCACATGCGTGCTTCATCCAGTCCGTCGAAGACGACCTCGTCAACGAAAGCGGCATCATGGACCTGTGGGTCCGTGAAGCACGGCTGTTCAAGTACGGTTCCGGCACGGGATCCAACTTTTCCAGTCTGCGCGGCGCAAACGAACCGCTGTCGGGTGGTGGCAAGTCCTCAGGCTTGATGAGCTTCTTGAAGATTGGTGATCGGGCGGCCGGCGCGATCAAGTCCGGCGGCACGACGCGGCGCGCGGCGAAAATGGTCGTTGTCGACGTCGATCACCCCGACATTGAAGACTACATCGACTGGAAAGTCCGCGAGGAGCAGAAGGTCGCTGCGCTCGTCACGGGCTCGAAAATCTGCCAGCAGCGTCTCAAGGCCATCATGCGGGCGTGCGTCAATTGCGAGGGCGACGGCGACGACTGCTTCGAGCCCAAAAAGAACCCAGCGCTCAAGCGTGCGATCAAAGACGCGCGTCGCGACCGGGTGCCGGACAACTACATCCGCCGCGTCATCCAGTTCGCGCAGCAGGGCTATAAGGACATTGCCTTCGACACCTATGACACGGACTGGGATTCAGAAGCCTACCTCACGGTTTCCGGCCAAAACTCGAACAACTCCGTCCGGGTCACCGATGCGTTCTTGCGATCGGTTGAAGCTGACGCCGATTGGGATTTGACCTCGCGCATTGAGGGCAAACCGATCAAAACACTGAAGGCGCGGGATCTCTGGGAAAAGATTGGGCATGCGGCCTGGGCATCGGCCGATCCCGGCATCCAGTTCCACACCACAATCAACGACTGGCACACATGCCCGCAATCAGGCCAGATCCGGGCATCGAACCCGTGCTCAGAGTACATGTTTCTCGATGACACGGCCTGCAACCTTGCATCGTTGAACCTCATGCAGTTCCGCCAGGCGGATGGCACGTTCGATGTCGATGGTTTTGAGCACGCCTGCCGTCTATGGACTGTCGTGCTTGAGATCTCGGTTCTGATGGCGCAGTTCCCAAGCCGCCAGATTGCCGAGCTGTCGTATCGTTACCGCACGCTCGGGCTCGGCTTTGCAAATATCGGCGGTTTGCTGATGGCGTCCGGGCTGTCCTACGACTCGCCGGAAGGCCGGGCGCTGTGCGGCGCGATATCAGCCGTCATGACGGGCACCGCGTACGCGACATCGGCTGACATGGCGTCTGAACTCGGCCCCTTCCCGGGCTACAGCGAGAATGCCGACGACATGCTGCGGGTTATGCGGAACCACCGCCGCGCAGCACTTGGCCAGACAAGCGGCTATGAGAAACTGAACGTCACACCGGTCGCACTCGACCAGGCCTCGTGCCCCGAACCCGCGCTGGTGACAGCCGCGCGACGGATCTGGGATACGGCCCTGGCTCTGGGCGAGCAGCATGGTTACCGCAATGCCCAGGCGACTGTGATTGCGCCGACCGGCACAATCGGCCTGGTGATGGACTGCGATACAACCGGCATCGAGCCTGACTTTGCGCTGGTGAAGTTCAAAAAGCTGGCCGGTGGCGGCTACTTCAAGATCATCAACCGCGCCGTGCCACAGGCGCTGCGCACGCTTGGCTACCGCGAGTCCGAGATTGCGGAGATTGAAGCCTACGCCGTCGGGCATGGGTCGATTGCGCAAGCACCCGCGATCAATCCTGCCACGTTGGCAGCGAAAGGGTTCACACCGGACGTGATCGCGCGGATCGAGGACGCCGTAAAATCAGCATTCGACGTCAAGTTCGTCTTCAACAAGTGGACTGTCGGCGAAGCGTTCCTCACGGAGACGCTTGGGGTCTCTGAGGAGGCTCTGGCAGATCCAGCGTTCGACCTGTTGGCGCATCTTGGGTTTTCGAAAGCCGATATCGAAGCTGCCAACACTCATGTTTGCGGGGCGATGACGTTGGAAGGCGCGCCGCATATGAAGGACGAGCATCTTCCCGTATTCGACTGCGCCAACCCCTGCGGCCGCACCGGCAAGCGCTATCTTTCGGTCGAGAGCCACATTCGCATGATGGCGGCCAGCCAGCCGTTCATTTCAGGCGCGATCTCGAAAACGATCAACATGCCGAACGATGCGACAGTCGATGACTGCAAGTCGGCGTACATGCTGTCATGGCAATTGGCGATCAAAGCGAATGCGCTCTATCGCGACGGCTCCAAGTTGTCCCAGCCACTCAATTCGCAGTTGCTCGGTGATGATGCGGACGAACAGGACGAGGTTGTCGAGCAGATCGTGGCGGACAACCCCGCGACGCTACGGGCGACCGTCGCTGCAGAGAAGATCGTCGAGAAGATCATCGAGCGTGTGCGTGAACGGGAGAAACTTCCGGGACGCCGCAAGGGCTATACGCAGAAAGCCGTGGTCGGTGGGCATAAGGTCTACCTCACAACCGGCGAGTACGAGGATGGCCGGTTGGGTGAGATCTTCATCGACATGCACAAGGAAGGCGCCGCCTTCCGGTCGTTGATGAACAACTTTGCGATCGCGATTTCGCTCGGTCTCCAGTACGGCGTGCCGCTGGAAGAATACGTGGATGCGTTCACGTTCACCCGCTTCGAGCCGAACGGCCTGGTCCAAGGCAACGATACGATCAAGAACGCGACCAGCGTGCTCGACTACATCTTCCGCGAGCTCGCCGTCTCCTACCTGGCACGCAACGACCTGGCCCACGTTGATCCCGGCGAAATGTCGGCGACAGCTATGGGTAAAGGTAGCGGCAAAGGCGAAAACGACGCGGCCGACGCAGATCCGGGCCCCAGCATCGTGTCGCACGGCTTCACGCGCGGCCATGTCATTGGCCGGATTGGCGTGGCGACCAACACCACAACGCAGGCCGCCAACGGCAACACGGTTTCAACCCTGCAGGAGACCGTCGCGACGGTCTTTGAAGCGCAGGGCGTGAAGCCGACGTCCCTGTCGGCGGCGGCGGTCATTGACGGGCTGTCGGAACCGGCTGTCGACGGCAATCTGGCCTACAAGATCGACACCGTCACCGATCGCGTCGCCGAGGCGCGCCTCCGCGGCTACGAGGGCGAAGCCTGCGGTGAATGCGGCAACTTCACCCTGGTGCGCAACGGCACATGCCTGAAGTGCGACACCTGCGGCGGGACGAGCGGCTGCAGTTAAGCAAACCAGTGTCAGGCAAGCGTGCGGGACGATACTGAGTGCGTCCCGCACTGTTCGTTAGGTTCGCGTTCTCGGAATTGGCCATGTGCGACTCGTGTGGAGAGCAGCAATGACAGCAATCGTAATGAGACTGCACTGGGCCCGGATGACGTCACCGGGCGAGGCGGCGGCGCGCGCCTGTTGGCCGTCGGACTGGGCAACAGCAGATACCGACGACATGCGCTGGAGCGAAATCGCTCTGGTTGTGCGCAATCGGCTGCAGCTGCCGCGGGGAATCGGTGAGGACACGATCATCGAGAGCCTGAAGGAGATCGCATCCGTGCCGGATGCCGATGAACGGTGGGCGGCAGCATTCGGCTCGACGCTCGGGTTGTATCTGTCGCTCGGCGTCGACGGGTTCGAGGAGGCAATGGATGAGTTGTTGAGCATTCTGCCTCCAATTGCGGCTTGAGGTTGCCGAACACAGGATTGCCCCGAATCAGACGCCACGTTGCGTGCGTTGCGACATGTTTGGAGGTACCTCATGCATTCCCTGCAACTTGAGATTCCGCGTGAGCCGATTGCCGTGCCGCCGATAATCTCGTTGTTGTCAGAGCATCTCGACCAGGTCCTTGCGGCCGGTGAAGACCTACTGAAACTTTCGCTTGCGCCCGTTGAAGGCACAGTCCTGACACCGGGCAACGTCGATGACGCCGACGAACTGCCGGCTCTCGGGTTGAACGATTTTGTGCGCGAATCGCAGCGGCTGGAATTGGCCGTTGCCATGCGGGTGCTCCGCGCCCGCGAGTACACACGTGAGCTCAAACGCGCAGATGCGCGCTTCAAGACCATTGCCGATCTGTTTCTCGGAGGCACGAATCCTTTGACCGATTCACTTGATGCGCTCGCACAACCGGGCGGAGACGGGTTCGAAACCGGCGATTGTCCGGTCGGTTATCTGCGTTCGCGTGGTGTCATTGCCGAAGATGCCGGAGCCCTACCGGCGTTCGAGACAACCGACGTTGGCGAGGACTTCCGCGTTGGCGGCGTTGTCGAGACCGGCCAACTGATGGACCTCGTCGCAGCCTTCCTCGACGCCATCGAGATTCACTACGACGTGTTCCCTGAAAGCGCATCCAACGTTGCCGAGGCCGAACAGGGTCGCCGTTCCAGCGGCGTTCCCCAACTCGCTGCATAGGTTACGGACACTGTATCCGTGACTCTCCTGCCTGATCACGGGCGGACGGTCCCTTCGCCCGTGTTAGTTGTTTGATCTTCTCGCTCACGGGCTATTCCGGCCTGCGGCCAGGCCCTCCGCGGGGGGCAGCGCAACGCGGCGGGCCGCAGTCGCGGCCTGGAAAACGTCCTTGCAGGATAGCCTGCGCTCGAGCCGCGAGCCTGCGAGCGAGCAAACAGCGCAACCAAAGACTCTTCGCTCAAGTAGCGAGCGGTAGCGCACGTAAAAACTCGCGAACAGCGCAACGAAAGACGTGAACCCGATTTGACGCGGCAAGCTTTAGAGATTGTTCAGCACCTTGCCGGGGTTCATGATTCCGTTGGGATCCAAAAGCATCTTGATGGATCGCATGAGATCGAATGCCACGGGATCTTTGGTCTGAGCCAGAACGTCTGTCTTCATTTGGCCGATGCCATGTTCCGCTGAAATCGCGCCGCCGAACTGGGCGACGACGTCGTAAACCGCTGCGGAAATGTTGGGACCAAGCGCCCCAAACTGCTTCGGGTCCATGTCGATCGGCTGCACGACATTGTAGTGCACGTTCCCATCACCAAAGTGCCCAAGTGCCAATGGTCGCGCGCCGGGGCAGATATTCAGAACGGCTGCGTTGACCTTGCTTACGAAGTCCGGGATCGCGGCGATCGGTACTGACACGTCATGTTTGATGTTACGACCTTCCGGCTTTTGCGCTTCTGAGATGCCCTCGCGCAGTTTCCAGAGATCACGGCTTTGCGCAATCGATCCTGCAACAACGCCGTCAAGAATGAGCCCCGCTTCGGCAGCCGTTTCAAGCAGGGTTTGCATCGTTTGCTCGGCTTGGCCGTCCGGCTTGGGGCCGGAGATCTCAATCAGCGCGTACCACGGATAGATTTCAGCGAGTGGGTCGCGTGCGCCGGAGACATGACGCGTCACGAATTCAAGCACGATGCGCGGAATGAATTCAAAAGCCGTGAGATTGCTGCCCGCCAGCTGTTGGGCCTTGCCGAGAAGATCAATCGCAGAGTCGAGCCGCGGGATTGCGACAAATGCCGTCGCTTTTTCCGCCGGCTTTGGAAACAACCGGAGAACCGCCGCCGTTATCACACCCAAGGTCCCTTCAGAGCCGATGAAGAGGTTCTTCAAGTCGTATCCGGTATTGTTCTTCTTGAGCGTGTTGAGATCGTTGAGGACGCGCCCGTCAGGCAAAACGACTTCGAGGCCCATGACCAGCTGACGTGCATTGCCGTAGGCGAGAACGCCGACGCCGCCGGCATTGGTTGCAATGTTGCCGCCGATCCGACACGATCCTTCGGATGGCAGGCTGAGTGGAAATAGCCGGTCGACGTCATCGGCCGCCGTCTGGCAGTCCGCCAGCGTCATGCCGGCTTCGACCGTGAGTGTTCCGCCGGCCGGATCGACTGCGCGAACCGCGTTGAGCCGTTCGACGGATAGAACAATCTCCGTGTTGGCATCAGACGGAATTTGACCGCCGACCAGACCGGTATTGCCGGCCTGCGGCACGACCGGCAAGCGGTTGGCATTCGCGAGGGCGAGAACCTGGGACACTTCGTCAACGGATCCCGGACGGACGACAAGTGGCGAAACGCCAAAGTAGGTATCGCGCCACTCCCGCAAGTACGGCATCTGCTGATCTGGGTCGACAACGGCGTGCGCGGGCCCGACGATCGCTCGGAACTGAGAGAGCAGTGTGTCGTCGATTCTGGAAGTGGGCGCCTTCTGCTGCATTGCCATTCGTCCTGCTTGATCGGTTCGCTGTCTGCGCTGTGCGGATCTCAACCGTAGCCTGGTTTGAGGCACAGCTCTGAGCCGGCTTGCGCACGTGATCTCACACGTAGGTGTTTCGCGCGCATCCTGAACCTAGGCTGCAGCGCGGCGCAACCGGTCATTGATTGCAATGCCCAAGCCGACGTCGGGGATCGGCGCAACCGCAATTGCCTTGCAGCCGGCCTTGTCGAGTTTTCTTAGCGCCGCAAACAGGTTGGCCGCCGCCGCAGTCAGGTCGCCGGTCTCGCTCAAATTAAGCTGAGGACCCAGATGATGTGTCTCGACAGGCCCGAACACCAGCAGGGCTTCATCCGGTTCCGGCGTGGTGACGTCGAGACGTACCGGTGTTTGCGGGGCGTAGTGGCTGGCCAGCTGCCCCGGAGCGGATGGCGCGTCGTCTGACACGACATGGCCCGCTGTAATGGCAACCGATGGTCCAAGCACGTGAGATAAGTCTTCGATTGTCGTGCCGCCCGGACGAAGAACAAACACTTCGTCCTCGACGACCTGAACAATCGTCGATTCCATCCCGCCACGACAGGGTCCAGCGTCAAGCATGACCGAGACTGCAGGTCCGAGATCTTCGCGCACGTGGGCGATGGTCGTGGCGCTGACATGACCCGAGCGATTGGCTGACGGCGCCACGAGGGGCACACCAGCAGCGCGGATCAATGCCGTGGCGACGGGGTGATCCGGCATACGGACGGCGACCGTGTCCAGGCCGGCCGTGGCTAAATCTGCCACGGGACAGGCCTGAGACTTCGGCACGACCAACGTTAACGGGCCGGGCCACAGCGCTGATATCAGGTGACGCGAAATCGGATCGAAATGACCGATCTGCAAAGCCTGCACCAAATCTTCAACATGTGCGATCAGTGGATTGAAATGTGGACGGCCCTTTGCCTCGAAAATCCGGGCGACAGCCGTGCCAGACGTTGCGTCCGCCCCGAGTCCATAGACCGTCTCCGTTGGAAACGCGACCAGATTGCCGGCCCGGATCTCAGTAGCAGCTGCTGCAATGTCTCTGTCTGTTAACATTCTGGACTCTGACAGGTTTGCATCATGTGCGTCCTACGGATTGTGAACAGCGGGGCGTTTGGCCGCGCTCAAGTGTGTCTCGATCAACTGTTTCTTGCGTGTGCGATTGCAGCACGTATGGTCGCGGTAACGAAGTTCCATAAGAACCAGGTTTAGGGAGCGGGGCGGATGGCCTATCAAGTGCCGGTGGACGATATCATGTTCGCGCTCAAGACGGCGGCAGATCTGCCCAGCCTTCTAGATAGCGGTATTTACGACGGCCTTGACGAAGAAACAATGCGGGCCGTTATCGCGGAGGCCGGTAAGTTCGGTGCTGAGGTTCTTGAGCCGCTAAACTGGGTCGGAGATCGTCAGGGATCGTCTGTTTCGGACGGTGTCGTGACGACGCCAGAGGGCTGGAAAGACGCATACCGACAGTTTGCTGAAGGGGGATGGGCTGCGCTGCCCGCGCCTGAAGCCTACGGTGGACAGAATCTACCTCAAGTCGTTTCGATGGCCGTTTCCGAAGTCTGGAATGCAACCAATCTGTCTTTTGGCCTCTGCCCGTTGTTAACACAAGGCGCCATTGATGCATTGCTCGTTGGCGGAACCGACGAGCTTAAATCCAAGTATCTGCCAAAAATGGTGTCCGGCGAATGGACCGGCACCATGAATCTGACGGAATCGCACGCCGGCTCAGACCTCAGCCAGCTCAAATCCCGGGCCGAGCGCGCCGATGATGGCAGCTACCGGATTTTTGGGACAAAAATCTACATCACGTATGGGGATCACGAACTCAGCGAGAACATCATTCATTTTGTTCTCGCCCGGCTCCCGGATGCGCCTGAGGGCACGCGCGGAATCTCGCTGTTTCTCGTGCCGAAATTCCTCGTCAACGACGACGGTTCGATCGGGGCGCGGAATGATGTGATCTGCGCTGGCGTCGAGCATAAGATCGGTATTCATGCTTCGCCCACGTGCACCATGAAGTACGGCGAGACAGACGGCGCGGTCGGTTGGCTGGTCGGCGAGGAAAACCGCGGGCTGGCGAACATGTTCATTATGATGAATGCAGCGCGCCTTGCGGTTGGTATTCAAGGCGTCGCGATCGCGGATCGTGCGACGCAGCGGGCACGCGCTTATGCCAATGAGCGTCACCAGGGCAAGGCAGTCGGCACAGACAGCCAGGAGATGGCACCAATCGTTCAGCACGCCGATATCCGCCGGACGTTGCTGACGATGGAAGCTATGACCCAAGCGGCTCGTGCGATCTGTCTGGTGACGGCGCGGGAAATTGACATCTCGCATCGGGCGGACAGCGAGGACGTGCGGGCACGCAGCGCCGCCAAGGCCGCACTCTTAACGCCGATCGCCAAGGCGCTGTCGACGGACATCGGTTGTGACGTGGCGTCGATGGGCGTTCAGGTTCACGGTGGCATGGGGTTCGTGGAAGAGACCGGCGCGGGGCAGTACTATCGCGATGCACGCATCTTGCCGATCTACGAGGGAACAAACGGCATTCAGGCGATTGACCTTGTGACGCGGAAGCTGCCGATCCAGGACGGGGCCGCAGTGCGCGAGTATCTGGCGGAGTTGAAAAAGACCGCCATCGAAGTCCGTGCGTCGAATATCCCGGAGTTTGGATTGATGGGGCAACGGCTGGCCGAAGCCGTTGAAGCGCTCGGCGAAGCGACGGCGTGGATGGGCCAACAACTGCTGACACGGCCGGAGGCCGCGCTGGCGGGCGCCACCCCCTATCTTCGGTTGTTCGGCCTGACGGCTGGTGGAACGTATCTGGCTCGCGGTGCCGTGGCCGCAGTTCGGGCCGGTGGTTCCGAAAGTGAGCTTGGTCACTATGTGTCGCTTGCCCGGATTTTCGCGGAAACGCAGTTGACAGCTGTGCCAGGGCTTGCCGCGACCGTTACGACCGGGGCCGACGGCGTGTTGGCCGTGACACCAGAGCGGTTGTCGGCTTGATTGTGCTCTGTTCTGCGATATCAAGGAGCAACGACGATGACAACAGCAGCGGTTGATGGACTGGAGATCACGCAAGTCGACTGGGCGCAGCTCATCCGGTTTTGCCGGCCGGATAAGAAGAACGCTCTCAAATCCGATATGTACACCGCGATGCGGGAAGCGCTGATTTCGGGAGATGTGAACCCGGATATCAGCGCTCACGTTTTCATCGGATCCGACGGTGTTTTCACCGCCGGAAACGATATCGGAGAGTTTGCTGCGCGGGCGAACGGCAATAATGGCCTCTCCGACCATGTTCAGTCATTTATCCGGCACTTGCCAATGGTCGAGAAGCCAATGATCGCGGCCGTTGATGGTCTGGCTGTCGGCATTGGTACGACATTGCTTTTTCACTGCGACCTCGTTTATGCGTCGCCAACTGCCAGCTTCCGGACGCCGTTTTTGAATCTGGGGCTTGTGCCCGAGGCGGGGTCCAGTCTCATCGCGCCCTGGACGATGGGGCACGCGCGCGCCTTTGAATTGTTGGTGCTGGGCGAGCCATTTGATGCTGAGCGGGCGCGAGAGGCCGGGATTGTGAATCGCGTTGTTGCAGCAGAGGCGCTTCAGGAAACAGCCCTGACAGCCGTCGCGCGCCTGGCGGAAAAGCCGCCTGAAGCGCTGGCACTGTCGCGCCGCTTGCTGCGCTCGCAAACATCAGCGATCCGCCAGCGCATCGACGAAGAGATCGCGATTTTCGCAGATCGACTGCAATCGCCTGAGGCGCGTGAGGCCTTCGCCGCCTTTTTCGAGAAGCGCTCGCCCCGTTTTCGATAGCCCTGCGTTTCAACAGGCTCCCGGGGTGTGCCATGCCCTTGCCGCGACACTTTCGTAGAGTGGAGGCGGGCGAGAGGAGAATCACTATGACGGCGCGTTGGGCCGCACGGTGGCTGGTCGTTGCTGCTGTCCTTGCCGTGGGGGCACTGGCGTTGCCGCCTGCGGAAACAGCTGACGCAGGTTGGTTTTCGCGGTTGGTGCGGGAGGCCGGGGAGACCGGCGGTACGGCGGCGCGACTTGGTGCCGGGACCTTGGATGATGCGGGCCGGTATGTCTCGAAGTTGCCAAAGGTCAGGGGGCAGGCAACACTTGCTGCGCGGCGCGAGACCAGCGGGCACTGGACATTCACAAATGCAGAAGGCGAGACGTTTACGGCTGCATCACAGGCGGAAATGGTACGGGTTGCGCGCGTGCTTGCGCCGGCGGTTGCTGCGGGGGACGCGCGCCTGACGCTGGTCTTGACCGAGGATACAGCGCTTGCCGCGAGCCGTGCCCTTGATGAGTTGCCGAACAGTCGGCTGCGCGTGTTGGTCGATCGAAAGAGCTATCCTCTGGCCAAACGCGCCGGTGCCGATG
>JBCDAH010000072.1:0-23710 GCA_039186015.1 Pseudomonadota bacterium | reverse complement strand
GCGGCGGGCCGCAGTCGCGGCCTGGGTACCGTCCCACCAGGATAGCCAGCGCTCGAGCCGCGAGCCTGCGAGCGTGCGAACAGCGCAAATGAAAGACTCTCGCTCACGGGCTATTCCGGCCTTGCGGCCGGGCCCTCCGCGTGGGCGGCGCAACGCGCCGGACCGCGTTCGCGGCCTGGGGTGCCAGACGGCTGGCCCGCGCTAAAGTAGCGAGCGTTTGTCGCGAGCGGTAGCGCACGTAAAGACTCGCGTGCGAACAGCGCCAACTAAAGACTCCGCGGCTAGTCGTGTGTCGACAGGCCAGCTGGATGGACCAGCCTTACAGCGTATTGCCCTCGTACTGCGCGACCTCGCATGCCACGCTCTGGGCGCGCAAGATTGCGCAAACCTGTGTGGCTTCTGCGCGGGTTTCCATCGGGCCGGCCAGCAAGTGATAGACCGAACCGTCCGCACCGCCGCGCGATTGCGCGAAGCGCGGGCGCAGGCCTTGCAGGATGCTGGCGTGGCGTTCTTTGAGATAGCCCCAGCTCAAGCGCAGCGATTCGATCGATGGTCCTGACGACAAGCGCAGCGCGACAGATTTTGGCGCCGCGGCTGTCACGGTTGGGGCGCCGAACGTGATCGGTGCTGTGGACGGAGCAACGGCCGGCGGCGCTTTCGCAGAAGGCTTCGGTTCTCTGACAGCCGGCTTAACAGGCGCAGCTGCTGTTGCTTCGGGTGCCTGTGACGGTGCCGTTGCTGGTATCGACGTGCGCTTGTTGATAACTGTGACGCCTTCCACGGACGCAACCTGCCGCGGTGTCCGCTCCGGCAGCGGTGGCGCCGAACCTCTCGTTTGAGGCACCTTTTGCCGCGGCACAATCGTTGTCGTCCGGACCAGTTTCACCTCTGGCTTAGGCGTCGGCGCAGCCGTAGGCTCCGGTACGGTTTTGGCGATCGAGCCGGTTGTGATCATCGTGGTCCGGACCGGAGGCCGCGCGGCGCTCGTCTCAGGACGTGTCGCAAGCTGCTCGGGGCGTGTCGCAACCTGCCTGGGTGTTGAAGACGCCGGAGGCGGCTCCTGGCTTTCGAGCCGCTTTTGCAGACGACTGACCGTTTCCCGCAGCCGCTGCGTCTCCGCTGCCAGTGCGGAGCGCTGCTTGAGGAGTGCGGCGACGTTGCGTTCCTCAAGAGTCTGGCGTTTCTCCAGCACGGGCACATCCGATGTCGCCGGCAATGTACCGCGCAAACTTGCAACGACAGAGTGGACATTGTCCGGCGCAATCGCGAGGGCGAAAAGATAGGTTGCCGACAGTGCCGAAATCATGATCCATACTGTGCAGTACATTGCCCATAGGACACCGCCGGATTTTTTCTTCGGCTGACCGACGGACGGCGTGGCCTTTGCATCGTCGTTGGTCCGCGTCATACCAACCCTCCTTACCGGGGAACTAAGCCGTGACGCGCGACAGGCGGCTGCAAATGACTTCTGGTTTATCCACCTCGTTGATTGACTGCGGTGTCTGTGGATCGTCGTCAACGTGCTGGGGAGCGTGCATTGAGGCGAGCTGTGGAATTTGCAGAATGGCCACGGTCCCAGACATTATCATGTCATAACGAGCATAAGTGGGCGCTGGTTTCGGCGGTTTCGCTTCCGATCGCCCTCGGTTAAGAGGCGTCGGTGCCGGGATTGGGCTTCGCCAATGGAAAACCGGTGTTTGCACAATCACGAGGATTGGCACAAGGATTGGTCCGCATGACAGCAACGTCGCTCGCTATCATTCTTGCGGCAGGCAAGGGCACCCGGATGAAGTCGGCCAAGCCGAAGGTGCTGCATCCGGTCGCCGGATGCAGCATGCTTGGGCACGTGTTAGCTGCGATTGATGCGACGCCGGAGACGACCGCTGCTGTTGTTGTCGCCCCGGAGGCGGAAGAGGTCTCGGCCGTTGTTGCCGAGACGGCACGGGATGCACGCGTCTACGTCCAGTATGAGCAGTTGGGCACGGCGCATGCCGTGTTGGCGGCGCGTCAGGCGCTGGAGGACCATGAGGGTCCGGTTTTTGTCCTGTTTGGCGACACGCCCTTGGTGCGGCCGGAAACGATCCGCGCGCTGCGGGCCGAACTTGAGGCTGGTGCCCATGTCGCGGTGCTTGGCTTCGAAACCGCAGACCCCGCGGGATATGGCCGACTTCTGAAGGATGGCGACGGCAATCTTGCTGCGATTCGAGAGCACCGCGACTGCTCGGACGCGGAGCTTGGCGTTCGGTTATGCAACTCGGGCGTGATGGGCTTCAACCTTCCGGATCTGCTGGGCATGCTCGACCGGATCACGAATGACAACGCGAAAGGCGAGTTTTACCTCACCGATATTGTTGCGCTGGCACGCGGGGACGGGTTTCGGGTCCGCGTGGTGACATGTCCTGAGGAAGAGGTGCTTGGCATCAATTCGCGGGTTCAACTGGCCGAAGCGGAAGCGGTTTATCAGCGCCGCGCGCGCACAGCCGCCATGGAGAATGGTGTCACGCTCATCGCGCCCGAGACGGTCTGGTTCAGCTACGACACGGTAATCGGTCGTGATGTCGTGATTGAGCCCAACGTGTTTTTCGGCCCTGGCGTCCGAGTCGCCGACAACGTCCATATCCTGGCGAACTGCCATTTCGAGCACGCCCATATCGGCGAAGGCGCCCGTATCGGGCCGTTTGCCAGGTTGCGGCCCGGCGCCGTGCTCAATCAGAATGTTCGGATCGGCAACTTCGTCGAGGTCAAGAATTCCGTGATTGGGACAGGCGCCAAGGCGAATCACTTAGCCTATCTCGGTGACGCGGACGTGGGTGACGGCGCGAACGTCGGCGCCGGGACGATTGTCTGCAATTACGACGGGTTCAAGAAGTATCGAACAACGATCGAAGCTGGCGCCTTCATAGGCTCCAACTCATCGCTGGTCGCACCGGTCAAGATCGGCGCGGACGCCTACGTCGGATCGGGCAGCGTGATTACAAAGACGGTTCCGGCAGGTGCGCTGTCACTGGAACGTGCTGAACAGGTCGTGCGCGACGGATGGGCTGCCCGATTCCGAGAGAAAATGAAGGCACGCAAGGGCTGATTCGGTGCGCCAATCCTGGTGTGGAACGATTCTTGTAATGGTTCGTAACCGTTGTTGCATTGCACCAAGTTAGGACTCGTTTGAGGACTATCGCACGGGACCGCGCGGAGGGATCAGCTATGTGTGGAATCGTTGGAGTCTTGGGGCGACGTGCCGTAGCCGACGATATCGTCGACTCGCTGCGGCGTCTGGAATACCGGGGATACGACTCAGCGGGTGTTGCAACGCTGGAAGACGGCCGGCTCGTTCGGCGGCGTGCCGAGGGCAAGCTGCGCAATCTTGAAGCGAAACTTGCTGAAGCGCCGTTATCCGGCGAACTTGGTATCGGTCATACGCGCTGGGCAACGCACGGCAAGCCGACTGAAGCCAACGCGCATCCGCACATGAGCGACCGCGTTGCCGTAGTCCATAACGGCATCATCGAGAACTTCCGCACGTTGCGCGACGGTCTCCTGGAGAGTGGACATCGGTTTCAATCAGATACCGATACGGAGGTGATTGTTCACCTCATCGCGTCGCACCTGAACGCGGGCGCCTCGCCGCGTGATGCTGTCCACCAGTCGCTACGGAAACTGGAGGGTGCGTTCGCGCTGGCCATCATTTTTGCCGGTGAAGACAACCTTATGTTCGGGGCGCGTCGCGGCAGTCCGCTCGCGGTCGGCCACGGTGACGGTGAAATGTACCTGGGCTCCGATGCGATCGCGCTGGCGCCGTTTGTCAATCAGATTACCTACCTCGAGGAAGGGGACTGGGTGGAGCTCACGCGCCAGTCCGCGTCCGTGTTTGACATGGACGGCGCAACGGTTTCCCGGCCGATCACGACGACCAACGTCGGGGCAATGCTGATTGACAAGGGCAATCACCGCCACTTCATGATCAAGGAGATCCATCAGCAGCCCGAGGTAATTGGTCATACGTTGGCCCATTACACCGATCTTGGCGACTTGCGGCTGAAGGAGCTGGATCTGGGTGTGGATCTGTCCCAGGTCCCGCGGGTGACGATTTCCGCGTGTGGGACAGCCTACTATGCGGGTCTTGTCGCGAAGTACTGGATTGAGCAAATCGCGCGGATTCCAGTCGAGATCGATGTCGCGTCAGAAATGCGCTACCGCGACGTCCCGCTGAGTGACGGAGGATTGTCGATCTTCGTGTCACAATCCGGAGAGACCGCCGACACGCTGGCTATGCTTCGGCACTGCAAATCGGCCAACCAGCGCATTGCGGCCGTTGTGAACGTCTTGTCGTCAACCATCGCGCGGGAAGCCGACGCCACGCTGCCGATCCTGGCCGGGCCTGAGATTGGTGTTGCGTCCACCAAAGCGTTCACCAGCCAACTCACCACGCTGGCGGCCTTTGCCATTGCGCTGGGGCGGGCGAACGGCAACGTCAGCGCAGAGCAGGAGCAAGAGCTGGTGCGCGCTTTGCTCGAAGTGCCGCGACATGTGGCCGACATGCTGCGGGATGAGGAGCCCTATCGTACGTTGGCGCATGTGCTGGCGAAGACCTCGGATGTGATTTACCTCGGCCGCGGGCGGAGTTTCCCGATTGCGCTTGAGGGCGCGCTCAAGTTGAAGGAAATCTCTTATATTCATGCTGAGGGTTATGCAGCGGGGGAATTGAAACACGGCCCTATCGCGCTGATCGACGAGACTGTTCCGGTGATCGTCATCGCGCCAAAGGATGAACTGTTTGAAAAAACCGTTTCCAACATGCAGGAAGTCGCTGCACGCGGGGGACGGATTGTCTTGATCTCGGACGCCAGCGCGGATGAGGCCGGCTGCGAGCTGCTACAACACATACAGCTTCCGAACGCGCACCCGTTTGTCAGCCCGCTGATTTCTGCAATTCCAGTCCAGTTACTGGCGTATCATACGGCCGTGATGATGGGGACGGACGTCGATCAACCCCGAAACCTGGCGAAATCTGTCACGGTTGAATAACGCGGCAGAGGGACCACATCGTGGAGAACTGCGCGATGCAGTGGAAAGTTGCGTCGCGTGATTGCCATGTTCTCACGGTTTGTTAACGGTGAGATCTTGAAGTGCGCGTGATAATCCCAACGGGGGACATAAGAATGTTACCGGCGCGCGGGTTTGGCTTGGTCCTGGCAATGGTCGCTTTTGGCGGCGGTTTTGCAATTTTGCCGATTGCGACGGGGTCTGCAGCGGCGCAAGCGACCAAATCAGCATCGAAACGCATTAGCTTGGCAGATGCGCGCAAAGCGCTCTCGGACGGGCGGGTTGCCGTTACTGCGAAGAACTTCGATACGGGTGTGCGGCTATTGGATGTCGCCATTAATAGTAAACGTCTGACCCGCAAGGAACTTGCGAGAGCGCTTTATTATCGCGGGCTGGGCCATCGTGGTCGCGGGCAGATCGCCAGCTCGGTGTCGGATCTGACCGCCGCGTTGTGGATGAAGAACGGGCTATCGAAAGACGAGCGGAAGGCGGCATTGGCCGCGCGTGCGTCGGCCTATCAAACGGCAGGCCTGTCCGATCAGGGCCAGACCAATGGCGACGTCGGTTCCAGCAACGCCAAGCCAAAGACAGTGGCACGCGCGGCACCGCGGCGGACCACGACAAACGCAACGTCGTCGTCACGGGCGAACGCATCGTGGTCGACGACGACAAAGAATCAGCCGGCACCCTCGGCGAACTCGTCCGATCCGTTGGCGGCTGCCGGCAACAGTGTTTCCAACTTCTTTGGGTCGTTGTTTGGCAGTTCGGGCACAGCTTCCGCTGCGAATACGCCCGGACCGACGGGCTCCCTGGGCCCCAGCAAGTCAGCGCCTGCGGTCGTATCGGCGTGGCGGTCTGATGCGCGGCCGGCAGCGGCTGCGGCCAAGCCTTCGACATTTTCAACCTCCACAGCGCGCGCCGCACCAAAGCGCGGTGGCAACATGCAAGTGCGTGTGGCTGCCATGCGCGGTCAAGGCGATGCCAAAGCCCTTGCGAACCGGCTGAATCGCAAGTTCGGCTCTGCGCTGGCGGGCAGTGCGGCGCGGGTTACGGATGAGAAGGTCGGCAATATGGGCCGCTTCTACATCGTCCAGCTCGGGCCGTTCCAGTCGATGAGCGAAGTCCGGCCATTGTGCGCGCAACTCAAGCGTGATGGGTTGGATTGCCACGTCGTTACGAAATAGTGCCGCGATACGCCCAAGCACACGCTGAGCTTTGACGTTTCGCGGACATCATGCGCGCTACGCGGCGTGGAACAGGCGTGCAGCCTCGTCACATTCGAAGAGATACAGCAGCTGGCGCACGGCGGCTCCACGCTCGCTGGTGAGTTTCGGGTCCTGTTGCAGCAGGAGCTGCGCATCGTCGCGTGCTGCCTCGAGAAGAGCGTTGGCGCCGGGAACTTCAGCGACGCGATAACTCGGCATGCCGGATTGACGCCATCCGAGAAGCTCCCCGCCGCCGCGCAGATCAAGGTCCTTTTCTGCGATGATGAAGCCGTCCTCGGTTTCGCGCATGGTGCGCAGGCGTGCTTCAGCTGTCTCACTCAACGGGCTGCGATACAGCAGGACGCAATAGGACTGCCGTTCGCCGCGCCCGACGCGACCGCGCAGCTGATGCAGTTGCGCAAGACCAAAGCGCTCTGCGTGCTCGATCACCATGACGGCGGCGTTGGGCACGTTGACGCCCACTTCGATCACGGTCGTTGCGACAAGGATTTTGAGTGTGGCGTCGGTAAACTGGCGCATGGTTTTGTCGCGCGCGTCGCCGCTCATCGCGCCGTGCACAAGACCGACCTGGTTTGGAAAAATCTGGTTGAGATGGGCCGCACGCTCTTGGGCGGCAGACATCTCGGATGGGCCGGTGCCCTCGATTAGCGGGCACACCCAATAGACTTGAGCGCCGTCTTCGAGCTGGCGCCGCAAGCCCTCAATGACGTCATCGAGACGATCCTGACTGGCGAGGGTTGTTTTAATGGGCTTTCGGCCCGCCGGCTTTTCATCCAGACGCGAGACGTCGAGATCCCCGTAATGGGTCATCAGGAGCGTGCGCGGAATGGGGGTCGCCGTCATGGCCAGGACATTCGCGCCGCCATCGCGCCCTTTGGACTGAAGGGCGAGGCGTTGATGAACGCCGAACCGGTGCTGCTCATCGATAATTGCAACACCGAGGTCCTGAAAGACGACATCGGGCTGGAACAGGGCATGTGTTCCGATCAGAATGCCGAGCGTGCCATCCGCCGCCTTCTGAAGGATCTCTGTACGGGTCTTGCCTTTTTCGCGGCCCGTCAACAGCGCCCAGTCGATCCCGACCTTGTCCGCAAGCGGGCCGATGGTCTCGGTGTGCTGCCGGGCCAGGACCTCGGTCGGTGCCATCAGCGCAGCCTGTGCGCCGGCCTCGATGGCGGCCGCCATGGTCATGAGAGCAACCAGTGTTTTGCCCGAACCCACATCCCCTTGCAGCAGGCGATGCATGCGCCCGTCGCCGGTAAGATCGTCGGAAATCTCGCGCAGGGCGCGGGTCTGCGCGCCCGTGAGACGAAACGGGAGTTCAGACGCGATACGGTCGCGGAGGGCCCCGTCGCCGACGATCCGTCTGCCAGGTTGACGGCGGGTGTGGAGACGGACGAGGTGGAGCGCAATCTGACTGGCAAACAGTTCATCATAAGCCAGACGCTGTCTCGGCGCAGCACCGGCGGAGATGTCATCCATATCCTCTGGGCCATGGATGCGCCGCAAGGCCTCGGCAAAACTGGGCCAGTCTTGCTGCGTGAGCCATTCCGTCGACTGCCATTCGGGCACCTCCGGAAGCTTGGTCACGGCATTACGAATAGCCTTGCCGAGAACGCGGCCGGAGAGCCCTGCGGTCAGGCCGTAAACAGGCTCAAGCATGGGAAGTTGATCGCGCTGCGCCTCGGATACAATGTAGTCGGGGTGGATCATCTGCAGCTTGTCGCCGTAAGCGTCGACCCGGCCGGAAATGTAGCGGACTTCGCCTTCCGGCAATTGGCGCTGGATAAAGGCGCGTTCGGTATGGAAAAAGACGAGGTCGATCCGGCCAGTATCGTCCTCGCAGGCAACGCGATATGGCGCTTTTCGGTTGCCACGCGGCGGGGCGCGGTGTTTGAGAACCCGGACCTGAAACGTTGCGATCGTGCCCGGCGCTGCGTGCGCAAGCGTCGGTTCCGTACGGCGGTCGATGACGGCATGGGGGGTATGCCATAGAAGATCGATAACCCGCGGCTCCGCTGTGCCGGGCGGGAGGTCGACGGCCTTTTCCAACAGCGTGATCAGGCGCGGGCCAATTCCCGGGATCGAGAGCGCTGAAGCGAAAAGCGGGGTGAGCTGCTCGGGCCGCATTCTTGTCGGTCCGCATCCTGATCGGTCTAATGGGCCGCGGGGCATCCCGATCCGTTCGGGGCCTGCGGCGTTACGGCCAATGGCCGTTGCGTTCCGTTTTGCGCATGGGCGTCAACGACGCTATATGCGGCGGTCTCACCGTGCGGTGTCGTCCGCGCCGCGTCAAGCCGACGGCATGTCGTAATCCAGGACTTGGGGCAGATGCGCATGCCGCTCGTCCAACGCGAAGTTGGCGGCAAGAATTGGACGGATGTCTGGAGGGCCAATGGTTGAAGACTTGGACACACGTCGTCGGCGGGCGCTATATCGAGCCAATCACCGTGGAACCAAGGAAATGGACTGGATGCTGGGGCGGTTTGCGGAGGCAGCCGTCGCAGATATGGATCCGTCCGAACTTTCCGTGTTTGAACAGTTTATCGCGATTTCCGATCCCGAGCTGCAGCCATGGCTGATGGATACACCATCCCAACTGCCCGTCGCGCCGCCCGATCCGGCCTTTGCAGACCTGATTGGGCGGGTCCGCGCATTTCATGGATTGACGGCGTTGCCGACGGCCGCAGACAGATGACGCGGGATCAGTCGCACAAGCAGGCAAACGGTAATGGCTGAAGACCTCATAACCGGCGAGCTGAACCTTGCTGGCGTGCCAGAAGGCTTTGATGCGCGCGTTTTGGTAGAACGCGTGCGGTTGCTATCGGGTGATCGGCCTGGAGTCATTCTGCACGTGGCTCGTGATGACCGGCGCCTCGACGCGCTGGAGCGCGGATTAGCGTTTTTCGCGCCGAAACTGCGCACGGTCTCGTTGCCGGCCTGGGATACGGTACCATACGACCGCGTGGGTCCCAATGCGGAGATTGTCGCCAAGCGGATTACGGCGCTGGCCAAACTTGTGGTTGGCGGGCGGAAAGAGCCGACACTTGTTCTCACAACGGTGAACGCGATTCTGCAGAAGTTACCGCCGCAGGCATTCTTGCGGCAGTCGTTGCGGAAACTTGCGCCGGGTCAGCGTATCGACATGAACCGCCTGGTACGTCGCCTGACGTTAGGCGGTTACGTGCGAACCGGCTCGGTCATGGACCCCGGTGAGTATGCCGTGCGCGGCGGCATCTTGGACATCTTTCCGCCTGGCCGGATTAATCCTGTGCGGCTCGACTTTTTCGGAGACACGCTGGAGAGCATCAAGAGTTTTGATGCCCAGACCCAGCGGACGAATAAAATCATCCAGCAGATGATCTTGATGCCGATCAGCGAAGTCGCGTTTGGTGACGAGGCGATCAAGGCGTTCCGCCAGGGCTATATCGCCCGGTTCGGCGGAAACACTGGTGAGGATCCGCTGTACGAGGCCGTCAGTGCGGGGCACAGCTCCCCGGGTATGGAGCACTGGCTGCCGCTATTTCACGACGGACTCGAAACGCTATTCGATTACATCGGGCCAGACGCTGCGGTGAGCTTTGACGAACGCGCCGACGTTGCGATCCGTCAGCGGTTGGAGCAGATCGAGGAGCACTATCAGGCGCGGGTCGAAGGGCTTGAGGCACAGAAGTTCGGCGCAGCGCCGTACAAGCCGGTACCGCCGGACGAGATGTTTCTTTCGGGAGGCGAATGGGCGGCCGCTCTTGCGTCGCGCGGCGTATTCCGGATCTCAACGTTCGCGATGCCGGGTGCGCGGCGAACTGAGGACTTGGCCGGCAAGCCGGGGCGCACGTTTGCCGTCGAACGCCAGAGTGAGAACGGCGATCTATTCGGCGCAGTGATTGGCCACATCAAGGCTAACCTGGCACAGCATCGCCGCGTCGTTCTTGCTTGCTGGTCGGCTGGTTCGCGGGAGCGTTTGATTGGCCTGTTACGGGACCGCGGCTTTGATGACACGCGTCACGCCGATAGCTTTGACGCAGCCCTGGATCTGCCTGGAGATCGCGTCGCGGCGATCGTTCTCGGCCTGGAGCAAGGCTTCGAGACGCCAGATCTTGTGGTGATCGGGGAGCAGGATGTTCTCGGGGATCGGCTGGTGCGGCGAACGCGTCGGCGGAAGAAGGCGACCGATGTCATTACCGAGGCGACGAGCCTGGCTGTTGGCGATCTCGTCGTACATGCAGATCATGGGATCGGCCGGTTCTCGGGCCTCAATACCATCGTGGCGCTTGGCGCGCCGCACGACTGTCTCGAACTCGCCTATCACGGCGGCGATACGCTTTATGTGCCGGTCGAAAACATCGAGCTGCTGTCGCGCTACGGGTCGGACGCGGAGGGCATTCAACTCGATCGCCTCGGCGGTGCTGCCTGGCAGTCGCGCAAGGCCAAGCTGAAAAAGCGCCTCCGTGAAGTTGCTTCAGAGCTGATCAAGGTTGCAGCGCTGCGGGCCTTGCGCGAGGCGCCGCCTGTGGTCGCCCCGGCGGGTGCCATGGACGAGTTTGTTGCGCGTTTTCCGTTCGAAGAAACCGACGATCAGCTGTCGACAATCGACGCCGTGCAGGAGGACCTTGCGGCCGGAAAGCCGATGGATCGGCTGGTCTGCGGCGACGTCGGTTTCGGGAAAACGGAAGTTGCTCTGAGGGCCGCGTTTACCGCGGCCATGTCCGGGTTTCAGGTAGCCGTTGTGGTGCCGACAACGCTTCTGGCGCGGCAGCACTACCGTTCGTTTGAAGAGCGCTTCAAAGGGTTTCCGATCAAGATTGCGCAAGCCTCGCGTTTGGTCGGTGGTAAGGAGCTTTCCGAAGTCAAGGCCGGGCTGAAAAGCGGGGAACTCGACATTGTCGTTGGCACGCATGCGCTGCTTGCAAAATCGATCGAGTTCGACCGACTGGGCTTGTTGATTATCGACGAAGAGCAACACTTTGGCGTGGCGCATAAAGAGCGCCTGAAACAGCTGAAGGAGGATGTTCACGTTCTAACGCTGTCGGCGACGCCTATCCCGCGAACGCTGCAACTGGCGCTCTCTGGCGTCCGCGAGCTGTCGCTCATTACCACGGCACCGGTCGATCGTTTGGCCGTGCGCACGTATGTATCGCCGTTTGATCCCGTGATCTTGCGCGATGCGTTGCGGCGGGAGCGCTTCCGGGGCGGGCAAACCTACTATGTGGTGCCGCGCATTTCGGACCTTGACGAGGTGGCCGAATTTCTCGGCGAGGCGGTACCGGAATTGCGATTGGCCCGCGCGCACGGTCAGCTGCCGCCGAGTACGCTCGAAGACGTTATGACCGCATTTTATGAGGGCGAGTACGATATCCTGCTCTCAACGGCGATTGTCGAATCCGGATTGGACGTGCCGAACGCGAACACGATGGTCGTCCATCGCGCAGATATGTTCGGGCTCGCGCAGCTTTATCAATTGCGCGGTCGTGTCGGGCGATCAAAGACACGCGCCTACGCCTACTTCACGACGCCGCCAGGCAAGAAGCTGACGGAAGGGGCCACCAAACGGCTGAAAGTGCTACAGTCTCTCGACACGCTGGGTGCCGGGTTCTCACTGGCCAGCCACGACCTGGATTTGCGCGGTGGTGGAAACCTGCTGGGCGAAGAGCAATCCGGGCATATCAAGGAGGTGGGATTCGAGCTCTATCAGTCCATGCTGGAAGAGACGATCGCAGCCTTGAAGGGCGGCGAGATGGAAGATGGCGAAGACCAGTGGAGCCCGCAATTGGGGCTTGGCACGCCGACACTGATTCCAGACGATTACGTCAGCGATCTACAACTCAGGTTGGGCCTGTACCGGCGGTTGTCGAGCCTGCAAACGCGCGCGGATATTGACGAGTTTGCTGCCGAATTGGCCGATCGGTTTGGCCCGCCGCCGGATGAGGTCAAAGGCCTGCTCGACGTGGTGGAAATCAAGGGGCTTTGCCGTCAGGCGGGTATTGCGAAAGTCGATGCCGGGCCAAAAGGTGCCGTCGTTCAATTCCGTAACGACACGTTCGCCAATCCGGAAGGGCTTGTGAGGTTTTTGCAGACATTGGGCCCGCGGGCAAAAATGCAGGCGGATCACAAGCTTGTTGTCAAAGGCGATTGGGAGCAATCCCAACACCGGCTGAAAGGCGTCCGAAAACTCGCAACGGACCTCGCCGAACTGGCTGTAAAAAACTAGACTTTTTTCGCGGTTATATCACTTCGTTTTAAAAGTATTTTCATTTTATATCTGACCCATTGACTGATTATTCACCGAACACTGCTGTACTATCAAAAAGCGATTTGGGACGTTTATTGGACCTGCAACTTGTTTGCAGCGCTCGAAAAGAGCTGGGTGTTTGGTATTATGGCCTCGCTTACGGCAGTCTATGACTGGCTGAAAAGCACAGTCTCAAACAGCCGACATCAGATCGGAGACGGCTTGGCGCTTGCCTTGTTCAACCCGATCCTGCTCTGGGGCATGGTCGTCTCGTTGCCGGTCCGTTTGTGCGGGCGATATGTTCAAGATATGAACTTGGAAACGCGGAAGTTGGTCGCCGTATTGGGGGCCACTCTGCTTTTGATTGTCTCGCTCGCTGGCCGCGCCGGTCTCGTGAAGCATAGCAACACGATTGACGTTGAGATGCCGGCTGTGACGCGTCACCAGATTCAATTCGCGCAAAGCCGTTAGATTATCTCTGTATTAAGCGGCATCGTTTTACTGTCAGCAAATCAATCATTTCGAGTTTAAGAGCGCGGCTTTCCCAGTTGGGAAAGCTCGCTGCGTTTGAGCTTTCCATTTGCGGTGCGCGGCAGGGCGTCGATGAATACAATCTCGCGCGGACACTTATACTGGGCCAGGCGTTCTTGCATGTGCGCATGGATGACATTCGGATCGGGCGGGCGGTTTGGATCGCGCGGGACGACAAATGCCCCGATCACGGACACATCGGAGCGGACCGCGATTTCGGCGCAGGCCACTTCAGCGACGTCGTCAATTTCCGCCAGAACGGCCTCGACCTCCATCGGGGATACGCGATAGCCGAGCGCCTTCATAATGTCGTTGGCGCGGCCGCGATGTGCAACGTAACCGTCGGCGTCCTGGATCGCGAGGTCGCCGCCGATAAACCAGTCCCCGCGGATAACCTCGGCCGTGACAGAGTCGGGACGGTTCCAGTAGCCGAGCATCAGGCCGGGGTCGCTGCGATGAATGGCAAGCAGCCCCTGTTCGCCGGGTGGTAACGGGTCCGTTCCATCGTCGACCGGCAGGATCGTGACGACACGGCCTGGCTGCGGCCGGCCGACGAAGCCTGGACGCGGCGGCGATGTCGGCGAAGATGAGATGTAGGTCGATATCTCGCTCATGCCGAGCGCTTCGTACAGTTGGCGGCCGTTGTCGGCCCGCCACTCATCCAAGAGGCCGGGCGGGGGCTGCTCGCCGGCGATAAGGCCGTGCCGCAAAGGCCCAAGCCCGGAGGCGCCTGGACGCGCGTATTTGAGGATTTGCCGATAGAGGCCAGGCACCGCGGCAAACAGCGTGGCGTCATGCGTTTGCATGAGTTTCGGCCAGACATCCGGGGTCTTGTCGCCGGTGTACACAATGGACATGGCACCGTTGGCCCATGGGTCTGTCAGCCCGGTGCCAAGCGTATAGGTCCAATTGAATGCACCCGCATGCAGCATGCGATCGTCGGCGCCAATGTCGTACCAGCCCGTGTACATTGGCCGGCGGCCCCACGCGGCGCGGTGTGCATGGAGAACGCCCTTCGGTTGGGACGTGGTACCGGAGGTGTAGATGAGGTAGGCCGGATCATCAGCGGCGGTTTCGGCGTAGGTCGTGGCGGCGAGATCGGTCTGGAATTTGGCGAGATCGTCGGGCGTGAGCTGCGCGACACCGTCGGGCACGGTTCCGGGTGCGTGCGCCGTGTCGCTGCACAACAGTTTTGCGCTACTGTCGCGAAGCAGAAAAGCAGTCTCGCGATCAGTCAGCTGCGTGGATGTCGGCACCGGTACGTAGCCGGCTGCGATGGCGCCGAAGAATACAAATGCGAATTGGCTCGTGTTCGGCAGACGTATGATAAGACGGTCGCCGCGGTTCAGCCCGGAACGCGCAAGCCCTGCGCCGATTCGAAGGCAGGCCGTCTCCAGATCGGCAAAGGTCCAAGTCTCGGTCGGTGGCCCCTCGGGACGATCGCAAACAAGCAGCGCAATGCGGTCAGGGTGCGCGTGCGCCGACCGGCCTATGGCATACGCCGCCATGTTGAACGCGGGCGGCGGCAACGGTCCCGTAAAGCCAGCTGACGTGAACTCTTGTTTCATGTCCCTGGCTTTGCCCACCATGTTTCAAGCGCAATTCCGGCGAGTGGCAAAGTCTCTGGGCGCTTGATTCGGTTCCAGTATGCGACCCAGACTGCCGGCGGATGATAGAGCGGAATGACGTAGTCACCGGAAATCAGAACGCGATCGAACGCGCGGACTGCATCCTCAAATGCATTGCGGGATGTTGCCGTCAGCATCGCGTTGATCATCGCGTCGACGGCGGGATTTCTGGTGCCCGCATAGGTGAGGCTCCCATCAATATCGGCATGTGACGACGCCCAGCGATTGATCTGCTCGTTGCCCGGGGAAAGCGACGTCGGATAGCGCCACTGGATCATATCGTAGTCGAAGGTCTTGAGTTGCTCCCAGTATTGCGCGGCATCGACTTGCCGGATGGTGAGTTCAATTCCTAGTCGCTTCAGCGAGCTCTGGTAGGCGAGCATGATGCGCTCCTCAGCCTTGGTTCGGGCGAGAAACGTCATGCGGAGCTGGCGGCCGTCACGCTTATGGACCATTCGCCCGTCACGAATGTGATATCCGGCTTCTTGTAAAAGGCCATAAGCTTGTCGGAGCGCTGCGCGATCGTGGCCCGAACCGTCTGATTGTGACGGTCGCCACGTGCCTTCCAATACCGGCGGTTTTACATATTTTTGGAAGGGTTTCAAAAGCGCCCGTTCGCCTGGGCTGGCCGGTTGGCCCAAGGCTGCTAGATCTGAACGTGCGAAATAGCTTGCTGAGCGGGCATACAGTCCGTTGAAGAGCGTTCGGTTTATCCAGTGAAAGTCGAACAACCTGATGAGCGCGCTTCGCACACGGGCGTCGCGAAAGATCTCACGGCGGCCGTTCATAACAATCGCGCGCATGCCATCCGGCAAGGCGGTTGGCAGAACTTCGCGAATGACCCTTCCATCATTGACCGCGGGGAAGTCATAGCCGCCGGACCAACGGTTGGGATCTTTCTCGACACGCACGTCTGTTGCACCGGTCCTGAATGCCGAAAACGCGGCGGTACCGTCGCGGAAGAACTCGATGCGGATTTCATCAAAATTGAAGTGGCCGCGTCGAATAGGAAGCGTTTGGCCCCAATAATCCTCATTGCGCTTATACGAGATGGATCGGCCGGCATCGACTGATGCAACGCGATAGGGCCCACTGCCCAGCGGTGGCGTGAGAGACGTCTTACGGAAGTCGTCACGGGTGGTTGCGTGTTTGGGTAAAATCGGCATCAGACCCATTATGAGCGCGATTTCCCGGTCACCGGTTGCTGAGAATTGAAAGCGCACACGTCTGGGCCCAAGAACATCAACAGCCGACACCTTGCTGTAGTGGGAACGCATGAATGGCACTGCGTCGCGTTTGAGCAGAGCATGCGAGAACACAACGTCGGCTGATGTCACGGGTTTACCATCAGCAAAGCGCGCCTCGGGCCGAATGTTGAAGATGATCCAGCTGCGGTCGTCCGGCACCTCGACCGATTCGGCCAGGAGACCGTAGAGCGTGAAGGGTTCCGTTCCGGACCGTGCCATCAGGCTCTCGTGGACATATCCGCGCACGCCAGTCGGTGCGACACCGCGCGCTAGGTACGGATTGAGACTGTCGAAACTGCCCTGCAGCCCGAGCGTCAGACGACCGCCTTTGGGTGCATCAGGGTTCACATAGGGCAAATGCGTAAAGGTTGGCGGCAGGGCCGGGCGGCCATGCATGGCCAGGCCGTGCTGTGGCTTAGGCGCGTCTGCCTGCGCCAAACCGACGGCGCCGATGGTGTAAATTGACGCGATGACAAATGTGAGCTGTCGCCGAACCATGAGTCGATCTGCCATTTTACGTCTTTGTGAGCGCGAAGCTGCGGATGACGGCGCCATTACTCTAGCCTTTATGGGCTGAATTTGATTGGTTGCCCTTGTCGTGGCTGATATGCAACGGCTTAACCGGGGCTGGAGCAAGGCATGTGGGCGATTGAATTGGGCCTTCTGTTTGCCTCATTCCAGCCGTTACACGACGCCGAATAAAGTACGTCGAACCAGGTGCGGAACAACACGAGCATATGCCGCCGGGCCACAGAGCCCTGAGCAAGCGCGGCGCTCAACAACCAACGTCGGAGCGAAGGATGCGGTTTCTGAGAGATTACGCAGATGTGGCAAGGATTTCTCGTGGCGCGGTCTTGCTTGCTTTCGGAGCGGCGCTCGTTCCATCCGGAGCGAATGCCCAGGATAAGAAGGGCGAGCAAAGCGCTTGGGTGAAACTTTGTGAAGCTGCGCCCATGCGCAAACGTGGGAAAGACGGCAAGGTAACGACCGAGAAGAAGAACATCTGTCTGACACACCATGAGCGCCTAGATGGTAATACGGGCATGGTGCTGGTTTCGGCTGCGATCCGGAAGGTCGAGGGCAACAAGAATCATAGTCTGATGATCATGGTTCCGCTCGGTATGGCGCTGAAGCCGGGCTTGCGTGCCGCGGTCTACAACAAAGATCTGTGGAAGAAAGCGCAGGCAAAAGAGAAAATCGACGAGAAGAAGCTGCGTCCGATGTCGTTGAACTACACGCTGTGCCACCCCGCAGGTTGCACAGCTGAGATCAAGGCTGACGACAAGCTCTTGAAGGAGTTGAGAGATGGCGGCGGTCTGATGGTTCTGGCCATCAATGCTGTTGGCAAGCCGGTTGGCTTCCCCGTGCCGCTCACCGGGTTCTCGTCGGCCTACGACGGCAAGCCCGTCGACAACAAGCTCTATGCGCGTGAGCGCGGCAAGCTGATGGCCCAGATCCGTGAACGCCAGAAAAAGTTGATTGAAGCGGCACGCGCAAAGCGGAAAGCGGCAACCGAGAAGAAGTAGCAATCATCACGCTAACGCAACGCAGACACAGACATGCGGCCTGCTTTGCGGGCCGCTCGTCGTTTCACCTTATGCCTTACGCCCTTATGCGTTGATCCTGCGACAGATCGCTGGCGAACACCAGCTTGTGGCTTGAAAAGCTTGTCTCCATATCTACGCCTCGCTCTAGTATTCTTCCGCTCACGGCTGTTCTTCGCTTCGCTCGGGCCTCCATCGAGATGGCGAACACGCCATCTCGACATTTGCAATGCCCAACGCGGGAACACCCGTGTTGGGATAGGGGCGGCGCAACGCGCCGGGCCGCAGTCGCGGCCTGAGGTCGTCCGACCAGGATAGCCTGCGCTCGAGCCGCGAGCCTGTGAGCGTGCGAACAGCGCCAACTAAAACGCGCTCAAGTAGCGAGCGCTTGTCGCAAGCGGTAGCGCAAACAAGGACTCGCTCGAGCCGCGAGCGCGCGAGCTTGCAAACAGCGCTAACGAAAGACTCTTCGCTCACGGGCTGTTCCCGCCTCGGGAAGACCTAAAGAGCCAAGGGTGGAATGGTTCCAGCTCAATCTGAAGCGCTCCAGGCTCCGGTCAATGAGCCGATCTCTGAGCGCACCTTGTTCAATGAGGCTGGCCTCAATGGGGCTGGAAAAACGTCGCTTTCAGCTGACCGTGGGCGTTGCGGGAGAACATTTCTGCGATCTTGGGATGCCGCAACGGGGTGCCGCTGTCATCCGGCAGTAGATTTTGCTCGGAGACGTAAGCGACGTATTCCGTCTGCTCGTTCTCGGCCAGGAGATGATAGAACGGCTGGTCTTTGCGCGGCCGAATCTCGGTCGGGATCGACGCCCACCATTCTTCCGTGTTTGCGAACTCCGGATCGATATCGAAGATCACACCACGGAACGGGTAGAAGCGGTGCCGAACGACGGTGCCTACGGCGTACTTAGCTGCAAAGACCTTGGACATGGTTCTCGTTCGCCAGTGTGAGGAATTGCGCGACACGTCACACTACTGAGCCGACCGGAAGGTTCAAGCTCGGCAGGCAACTCTCAAAGCTCTGCGTCAATCGGTGACAGCGAGCCCATAGGCTTTCGCGCGTTCCGGATCGCGCTGCGCAATCTGTTTCGCGAGATCCACAATAACGCGGGCCTGTTTCCAGGTCGCATCGTCTTGCATTTTGCCGTCCAGCATAACCGCGCCCGTTCCGTCGGGCATCGCGTCCAGTATGCGGCGCGCGAACAGAACCTCGTCAACAGGTGGCGAGAACACGTTCTTGGCAATCGCGATTTGGGACGGATGCAACGACCACGCGCCCATGCAGCCCATGAGAAAGGCGTTTCGGAACTGGCTCTCGCACGCTTCGGGGTCTGCGAAATCACCAAATGGCCCGTAAAACGGTTTGATGTCGTGGCTGCGACACGCATCGACCATTCTCGCAAGTGTGTAGTGCCAAAGGTCCTGTTGGAAGACCGCGCGCGGGCCACTGTCGTCCTTGCGATCGGCAAGAATTCCGTAGTCCGGATGACCGCCGCCAACGCGAGTTGTTTTCATGCCGCGCGAGGCGGCAAGATCCGCAGGGCCCAGGCTCATGCCATGCATGCGCGGGCTAGCAGCCGCAATATCCTCAACGTTGGAGACGCCCTCCGCCGTTTCCAAGATCGCGTGAATCTGGATCGGCCGCTGGATTTCGTGCTTGGCTTCCAATTGCGCAAGGAGCTGGTCGAGATAGTGAATGTCCCATGCGCCCTCCACTTTCGGCAGCATCATGACATCAAGCTTGTGTCCGGCAGCGGCCACGATCTGCTGGATGTCGTCGAGAACCCACGGCGAATTCAAGCAGTTGATCCGAGTCCACAAGCCGGTGTCGCCGAACTCGAGCGTGGTGGCGATTTCGATAAAGGCGGCACGCGCTGCGTCTTTTTCGGATGCCTGGACCGCGTCTTCCAGGTTGCCCAGGATGACATCGACCTGGCCAATCGTGTCCGGCAAACGGGCGCGAATCTTTGGATTGTGCGGCGGCACGAAGTGAATCATGCGCTCGACTTTGGCTGGCGATCGGCGATTGGGATCCGGGGCGCCAATGGCAAGCGGGCTGTAGAATTTGGCGGGCGTGCGTAACGCTGGCATGGTAAGCCTCCCGTTGATGACGCAGTGCAACAAAGCCGGAGGGGCAGCTGCCGTCAATGTCGGGGAGACGACATCAGCTCCAGCGACGGTTGGACCACATCCACTGCTCGGGCGCTTCGCGAATCCAGGTCTCGAACTGCTGCTGCATACTTGCGGTCATCTCGCGGACATCTGCGGACGGGTTGTCGGTCCGCGGCACCTTGAGCTCCTTCAGCTGAATGCGAAAGCGGCTTTCCTTGCCCACGCGCAGGCAGCGCGCCATCCAGATTCTGCAGCCGATGCGCCGTGCGATGATCGGGCCGATCGCCTGTGTTTTCGCGTCTTTGCCAAAGAACGGCACAGCAATGCCGGTACGGTCGAACAGGTCGCAAACCATCCCCAGCCTGCCGCCGTTGCGTACGAAGTCTGAAATGACACGGGCCGTGCGCTGAGCTTCGCCGTGGTCGCCTTCAACGCGTCCGCGGCCAAACAGACCTCCGGGATAGAGGTCCTGGCGCTGTTCGCGCAGGAATTTGTCGACGTAGGGATTGTTGACGGATCGATAGACTGCGGCCGGGTTGGCGCCGGCGACCACCAACGGCCAGATCGCCAATTCCCAGTTGCCCATATGGAGTGAGATCCCAATGATCGGGCCGAGTTTGTTCTTATAACGCATAAAGACACCGTTGCTCGCGATGTCGATCCGGCTGGCGTCCGCGAGAACGCGGTCAATTTGCATGGTCTCAGCCATGACGAAGCCGAGGTTCTCCCAATGTGCGAGCACGATCGCCTTGCGTTCGGCCTCGGACTTGTCAGGAAATGCGATTGCGACATTCGCCAACGCGCGTGCGTGGCGTTTTTTCGCAATGATCGGCGCCAGTACGCGCCATGCCCGCCCGGAAAGCGCAACTGCCGTGTCGAGCGGGAACAAGCGCACAAACCCTAAAACAGTCTGGAGTACGAGGTACTCCGCACGAAACTGGAGATCTCTTGTCCAGTGAATGCTGTCGGCCGATTTTTCGGCGACGGTCGGTGCAGCCATGGTCGGAGTGTCGCTTTGTGCCGTCGTTGTTGGTTTTGCCCGGCTCCTGCACGAGGTCAGCCGTCAGCACAAGCGCGCTAAGAGCGCACGTGCAGGAAATCGCTTATGGGGATCAAGCGAATGTCAGATTCGGTGCAAGACGCGCGCCGTGTTCCACACTTTTCATGCCATCCGGCATCAGGCGTGGACGCGGGCCCAGGCCGGTCATGCCCTGGCGGATGAGATTGCGACGCAGCGCGGATGACGCCTTGACGATGTGAAGACCGGCGCCACGGACCAGCGGAAGAAGCGGGTTATCTCCCGTAAGAGACTGATTGAGGCTGTTTACAACGGTGGATCGGCCTGCGATGTCGGCCCAGCGCCTGCGGTGGTAGGTACGTGTCACATTCGCGTGACCGGGGTCTGAGTTGTGTTCGAGAGCGTCGAGAACGCAGCCGGCGGCTTCGGCGGCGTCGCGCAGCCCGAGATTCAGGCCTTGTGCGCCAATCGGCGGAAACGCGTGGGCGGCCTCCCCGACAAGGAGAACGCGGCGATTGCCAAACCGATGGGCGATCAGCCCCCTGAGCGTAACGGCGTGTGGCGCTGAGATGTCCGTTAACGGGCCCAGGAAATCAGCAAACCTGAGCGCCAAAACGCGATCGAAGTCGCACGCGTCATGCGCCAGGAGACGCTGCGCGACATGCGGACGCTCCATCCAGACTAGGCTGGACCGATTGCCGGGAAGCGGGACCGACGTGCATGGGCCGGCTTCGAAATGCAACTCCGTTGAGACGTCGTTATGAGATGCGGCATGTGCAAACTGGCTTGTGAGCGCAACCTGATCGTAGTCCCAGCTTCGGACAGAGAGTCCGGCGGCGTCTCGCACTAAAGAGCGGCGGCCGTCCGCTGCGATAACAACGCGTGCTGGCACCCGCTGCCCGTCGGCGCATGTCATCGTTACGGCGTGTTCGGCAACGTCGCAGCCCAGAATGGTGGTGTCGTGCCAGACAATCTGCGCGCACTGTTCAGCCGCACGTGCAAGGCCGGCAACAATGGCCGTGTTCGGAATATTGTAGCCGAACGTCTCAACGCCGGTTTCCTGCGCTTCGAAAAGAACTTGCGGCGCGCGGAGCAAGCGCTGGCTCATGTCAACCATGCGGATGGCGGAAAGTGGTGCGGCCTGGGACGCCATGTGCGGCCATGCATTGAGGCGCTGGAATAGCCCGATTCCGTCTTGAAAGACCGCGGCTGTTCGTCCGTCGGAATGCGCGGCAGTTTGCGGACGCGGTCCTACGATATGAACTGTTACTCCATGTTCCGCGAGGCAGAGGGCCGCCGTAAGGCCTGCCGGTCCGGCGCCTGCGATCACACAATCCAAGAGTTCGGACGTCTCAGCGTTCATGACCGTCGCACCTCCTATTCGCTGCCAATCTTAGGAGGCAAGGGCTATGGCGGAAAGCGCGCGAGCCGCTTCGTCGCACGCATTTCGCTACGGCTCACTACGGCGCTTCAGGTTGAGCTGTAGCCATCTCATAACGCCCCATCCAGACACTCAACGGCACAATCAAGTCAGTGGTCGGGATGGGGTGGCGCCTGCTCAGCATCTCCGCCTGAGGCGGACATGACCTAACGATGATGCGCAGGTCAGGCGCCGTGTTGAGAAGTGCGGTCAAGTATTTGTTCTGAGGATTAATTTCGATTCGTTTCACAAGCGCTGTCAGGCAAAGCGATAAGCTTAACGCGAGCAAACCGGCAAAAACCCCAGATTTATTGGCAGTTTTGAGCTCTGGGGATGGAGTAGATCACGAACCCGCAGGGCGGCGTGGATCGAAAGCGACGCCAGAATGAGGCATTCCTGCGGCGCACTCTGTGTTGGCTAAGCCACATGATCCGCAAAGCGATTCGCAAATGAACGGTGAGTGATTGCTTCGTGCGGCCCCAACCCGCTAAAGATTTCATCGAAGCCAGTCGGGGCTGAGAGTGCAACGCACTTCAACGGCAGGCTTCGCACTCTCACTACTCCCGGCGTTCCGGGTTTTGTCTCTTTGTGGCGTGCGTTGCGTCACTGTAGCGTGGAGAAAGAGTATGAACGGGGGACTCAAGTCCATTAGCGCTGCCGCAATGTTCGCGGCTGCCGCGTCTCTGGGTGGCCTTAGCGCCCAAGCTGCTGACCTCGGCGGCAACTGCTGTGCAGACCTGGAAGAGCGTATTGCTGAGCTGGAAGCCACGACTGCTCGTAAGGGCACTCGCGTCATGTCGCTCAAGATTTCTGGCTCGGTTTCGGCTCGTGTCGTTTATCACGACAGCGATGGTCTGGACGCTCATCGCCCAGATAAAGTGTCGATTGAAGACTACGACGATGGTGGCGATCTTCGCTTCTCCGGTACGGCGAAGCTGAACTCGGACATCTCCGCTGGTTTCCGGATGTCATTTGACCCGAATGATGACCAAAGCAATCCAGTCGATGACCTTTACCTGACGATCAAGAGTAAGACGTTCGGTACGGTTGATATCGGTCGCGTCGACTCGGCGTTCGACGGTATTAACCGGATCTCGTTGGCCAATATTGAAGATATTATGCTCGACGATGCCGGCCTTGACGGTGTTGGCAACGGGCCAAACGGTTACGTTGGTGAGGGTTACTTCAACTTTGTTGACCTTGACGGCGACGATGCTGAAGGGGGCACGATCCGTTACACATCGCCGACGGTTGCGGGTTTCATCTTCTCAGCGTCTTACTCAACTGATGCTGACGAAGCAAACTTCGACGCTGGCGACGAGTTTGACTCCGAGGAAATCTGGGCAGTCGCGCTTCGCTACGCAGGCGAGTTCGGTGCCTTCCGCGTAGCCGCCGGTATCGGTTACGAAGAGCAGTCGGCCGATTCCGACTTGGATGATGACGTTGACGTCGACATCGTCACGGGGTCGATCTCTGTCATGCACTCGCCGACAGGCTTGTTCGTTAACTTCGCTGCTGGTGAGCGGACCACGTCAGTTGAAGGCGAAGACGACGTCGAGTTGCTGCACTACGGTGTCGTGCTCGGTATCGAGCAGAAGTGGTTCAGCGTTGGTAAGTCGACCTTCTACGGCCACGTCAACTGGGGTGAGGAAGACGACGGCGACGATGACGTCGATGGCATGGACTGGGGTATCGGCTTCGTCCAGAACT
>JBCDAH010000071.1:0-23972 GCA_039186015.1 Pseudomonadota bacterium | reverse complement strand
CGCTCAAGATCACAAAGATCCAAGATTTGGCGCTGAGGAATCGGGCGCCGATTATCGGCCTGTTTGACGCAGGCGGCGCACGGATTCAGGAAGGGGTTGCGGCGCTCGGCGGTTATGGCGAGGTCTTCTTGCGGAATGTCCTGGCATCGGGAGTCATTCCTCAGATCTCAGTGATCATGGGGCCGTGTGCGGGCGGTGACGTTTATTCACCGGCGATGACGGACTTCATCTTCATGGTGCGTGACACGAGCTACATGTTCGTGACAGGCCCTGATGTTGTGAAAACGGTCACGAACGAGACCGTGACGGCCGAGGAACTTGGCGGCGCTTCGATTCACACAACCAAGTCGTCAATTGCGGATCGTGCCTATGAGCACGACGTTGAAGCGCTGCTGCAGATGCGCCGGCTGATGGATTTTCTGCCCTCCAGCAACCTCTCAGGCGTGCCAGAGATGCCAACCCAGGACTCTGCAGACAGGGTCGAGCATTCGCTGGATACCCTGATACCGGATAACCCGAATAAGCCTTATGATATCAAGGAATTGATCGCCAAGGTCGCGGATGAGGGCGACTTTTTCGAGATCCAGGAGGCGTTTGCCAAGAACATCGTGATCGGCTTTGCGCGGATGGAGGGCCGCACCGTTGGCGTTGTCGCAAATCAGCCGCTGGTTCTCGCCGGCGTCTTGGATGCCGATGCGTCGCGTAAAGCGGCACGGTTTGTTCGCTTTTGCGACTGCTTCGACATTCCGATCCTGACGTTCGTTGACGTGCCGGGCTTTCTGCCGGGCACGGCGCAAGAGTACGGCGGCCTGATCAAACACGGTGCAAAACTGCTGTTTGCCTATTCCGAAGCGACCGTGCCGAAGGTCACCGTGATCACGCGGAAGGCCTATGGCGGCGCATATGACGTTATGAGTTCGAAGCATATCCGAGGTGACGTCAACTATGCCTGGCCGTCGGCTGAGATTGCGGTGATGGGGCCGAAAGGTGCTGCCGAAATCCTCTATCGGTCCGAGCTGGATGACCCGGAGAAGATTCAACAACGGATCGACGACTATCAGGAGCGTTTCGCAAATCCGTTCGTTGCCGCAGAGCGGGGATACATCGACGATGTCATTCTGCCGCGAAACACGCGCGTGCGGATCTGTCGGGCCTTGAACATGTTACGCGACAAGACGGTCGAGAACCCCTGGAAAAAGCACGACAATATACCGCTTTAGGGGCCAACGTCCGGCGGCAGCCGTCGCCAGGCGCTGTCAGCTGATGTGGCCGTGCTTAAGCCAGAGGAACGTCAGGTCGTGCAGCGCGGGGGGATGGTGACTTCGTCGTTGCTTGCTTTCGGTACACGAAGCTGCCAGCCCGTTGTTTTGAGATCCCGCTTTTTGATTGCGGCGGGGTCGTGCAGGCCGAGGGCCCGGCTGACTCGCTGGAAGTTGTTGACGGCCATGCGCGCGTCGCGATGGGTCACGCCATAGGCGCGCGTCAGGATATTGGCTGATCTCAAATAAAGCCGCCGGGCCAATTCGAGCTTACATTGCGACAGCACCGCGGCGGCCAGGTTGTTCGTCACAACGGCCACCTGCGGATGGCGCCGCCCGAGTGCGGTCGTCAAGATGCGGATCGCATCGCGATAGGTTTTCTCCGCTTTCTCATGGAGGCCGGCAACATCCTGGACAAGGGCAAGATTGTTCAGAGCTTCAGCGTAGATCGGGTGCGCTTCGCCATAACGCTCCCTCACGACTTCGACGATCTGGATGCCCACGCGCAACGCATTGTTGTGATCGCCGGATTTTTGGAACCGGATCAGGCGCTGCTGCAACTCCTGAAGCGGGTCAGACGCAGCGGACACGGGCGCGAGCCACGCCCCCGCAGAGACGAGCGCGACGACACAGGCGCATCCACAGGCGTACCCTAAGACCAACAACGCACGCATACGCACAATCCAACACACACCACAACGCCGACAGGTCTTACACGAGGCAGACCGGCCTGTCGTTAACGCAGCAGCTGTGAGCTTGCCAAGCGGCCGGTGGTCGTTGTTCAGAGAGTCGTGAGTTTTCTCACCGCGAAAGGTGTTGGAAGACTAGGGTCGTGCAGCTTGGCCCTCGGCAGGAATGGCAGCGGGCATAGATCGATGGGAAACGCAGAGGGAAGAGCGATGACCAATACGACGGTTCCGGCGATTGTTTCAAAAGGCCATGTGGCCGTGGTGACCGGCGCAGCCCTTGGGATCGGGCGTGCGCTTTGTCGGCGCTTGGCAAGTGACGGCATGTCCGTCTGTCTTGCTGACTTGCCCGGCGACGATCTCGATGCGGCGCTTGCCGATGTGCGATCCGTGTCTACTGGCGGGGACGATGCCGTGATGTCACACCCGACCGATGTGGCCGTGCCAGAACAGATCACGCTGCTGCGCGACACTGTGATCAAGCGTTTCGGCCGGGTCGATATGCTGGTCAACAATGCGGTGACGCGTATGGGGCGCGGCCACGACGCGGATCTTTCCGAGTGGCGTAACGCATTCGACGTCAACGTGTGGGGCCCGGTGGCGGGTGTCCGCGCATTCTTGCCGACCATGCAGGCCTCCGGTGCACAGGCGATGATCGTCAATGTCGGGTCGAAGCAGGGCATCACGAACCCGCCGGGCCATCCGATCTACAACATGGCCAAGTCTGCACTGAAGACGTATACGGAGGCGCTCGAGCATGAGCTGCGGTCTCACGCGGACACGACTGGTGGGGCACGTGTCTCGGCGCATCTTCTCGTTCCAGGCTGGACGACGACCGGAAAGGCCGAGCACAAACCCGGTGCGTGGCGACCGGACCAGGTCGTTGACGTTCTGCTCGCCGCTTTGGCGCGGGGCGACTTCTATATCGTGTGCCCGGATGATGAGGTGAGCCCGGACATGGACCGTCGCCGGATACTGTGGGGTGCAGAAGATATCGTTGAGAACCGCCCACCACTCTCGCGCTGGCACCCCGATTTCGCTGCGGCGGCCAAGACGGCAGGTTGCTGATCGCTGTCTTGGGCGGGAACAATCCATGACCAATGCGCGACAGACACAAAGGGCCTGAATTGCCCGGTGAGTGCCATGTGCCGGAACCTGCTTTGTCCGGCACGCCATTGGAAGCGAGAGAGCCATGGATTTGCCGCGGAACGTCGCAGACCTTCGCGCGCGTGTGCGTGACGGCGAACGATTTCATTATCGCCTGTTCTATGGTCACAAACACCGTCCGGAGGATGTGCTCTCGGACGTCGTGTTCAGTCAGTTCTATCCGTGCCTGTTCGAGATCGACGGGCAGACCTATTACTGGGCGGAGCAATGGATGATGGCGTCCAAGGCGCGCGCCTTTGGCGATCGTGATGCGGAAACGCGCATTCTGGCTGCGCAACATCCCGTTGAGTGTAAGCACATTGGTCGGCAGGTTCGCGACTTCGACGACAAGCGATGGAAGCAATTGCGCTATGCGATCGTCTTGGCGGGCAACTACGCCAAGTTTTCACAAGACGCTGGTTTTTCTGCCTACATGGTGGGCACAGGCGATGCCGTTCTGGTTGAGGCGGCGCCGACCGATCGCATCTGGGGGATCGGTTTGAGCCGGACAGCCGCTGACGCTCGGGACCCACTCAAGTGGCGTGGACAGAACCTGTTGGGGTTTGCGCTGATGGACGTGCGGTCCATGCTTCTGGGTGATGCGCCGCCACCCGATCCCGTGCGGTTTTCGTGAAAGAGGGCGGCAGTGCGCCGCCCCCTCGCTGCATGTCTTATCCGGCTTGATCCACGAGTTTTGCCTGGATGGCTGCCGGGACTGGTCGGTACGTGTCCAGCGTCATCGAGAAGCTTGCGCGCCCCTGGGATAGGGATCGCAACTTGTTCACGTAACTGAACATGTTGGCCAGCGGAACTTGAGCAACAACCTCATAGCCACCGCGTTTGGCGTCCGACGCACAGAGCTTGCCACGGCGGCTTTGCAAGTCGCCCAGGATCGCGCCGAGATGCGTCTCCGGCGTGGTCACGATGACCGTCATGATCGGCTCAAGCAATACAGGCGCACCTTGTGTTACTCCCGTCTTAAACGCGTCTCGCGCAGCGATCTCGAACGCCATTGCCGATGAGTCGTTCTCATGGAATGCGCCGTCCGTGAGGATCGCCCGAAGGCCGTGCATCGGGTATCCGGCCAGGACACCGTTTTGCATGGCTGCACGCAATCCGGCTTCGACGGCCGGAACAAAATGCCCCGGAATTGCGCCGCCTGTGATTTGGCTTTCGAAGACAAGGCCGCTTTCGGCAGCGTCTGTCGGCTCGAACGTCAAGCACACGCGTGCCATTTGACCAACACCACCGTTCTGTTTGCGGTGCGTGTGATCAACAGTGACACGGCGGGTCAGCGCTTCGCGGAACGCGATTTGCGGTGCGCCGAGTTTTGCATCGACATTGTACTCCTCCTTCAGAACTTCGAGACAGATCGTCAGGTGTAGTTCGCCCAGCCCGCGCAACAGTGTCTGTCCCGTTTCCGGGTCTGAACTCACGCGCAGTGACGGGTCCTCGCGCGCGATCACGGCCAGGGCCTGGGACAAGCGGTCATGATCCGCCGCTGCAGACGGTTCGATCACGGCTTCGATGACCGGTTCAGGGACGTCGAAACCATCGAGAACAATCGGCTGAGCCGGATCACTGAGCGTATCACCGGCACCAGCGGACTTCAGGCCAACGATACCGACCACATCACCGGCGCATGCCGCGTCGATTTCCGTGATCTGGTTGGCGTGCATCTGAAGCAGCCGACCAATCCGTTCGGTCCGCCCGGTTGCGGCGTTGGTAAGAACCATGCCGCGCTCCAACCGGCCCGAGAAAACCCGAACGGTTGCAAGGGCGCCAAATCGGTTCACCTGCACCTTCGAAACAAGCGCCGCGACAGGGGCGTCGTCCGAAGGGGCCCGCAACACGGTTTCGCCGCTACCCGGCACCGTCCCAACGACCGCATCGCGATCGGTCGGAGCGGGCGCGTACGCAACAACAGCGTCCAACAGTGGCTGGACACCGATGTTGCGGAATGCAGAGCCGAACAGGACAGGTGTGATCGTGCCCGAGAGGGTCCCCGTACGGATCAGTGCGCGAATTTCAGCGTTCGATAGGCCATCTTCATCCTCCAGATATGTCTCAAATGCGCTCTCATTCAATTCGACAACCGCTTCGAGCAGCCGTCTGCGATAGACGTCGACGGCGCTTTGCATGGCGTCCGGAAGCTCGACCACGAAAGGTACCTCCGACGTGCCGTCCCAAGCCAATGCCTGGCGATCGATCAGGTCGACAACGCCCTGAAACGCCTTGCCGCTTCCGATGGGAAGCTGAAGCAGGACTGGCGAGGCGTCGAGGCGGTCGGCCATTGCACGAACGCACATTTCTATGTCGGCGCCGACATGGTCCATCTTGTTGATGAACGCGATGCGCGGCACACCAAAGCGATCGGCCTGGCGCCAAACCGTCTCGGACTGAGGCTCTACGCCATCGGCGGCGGAGAACACCGCAACCGCGCCGTCGAGCACGCGCAGGGATCGTTCGACCTCAAGTGTGAAATCGACGTGTCCCGGTGTGTCGATGATCGTGATCGCCGTATCTCTCCACGTGCACGATGTGGCCGCGGCAGAGATGGTAATGCCGTGCTTCTTTTCGAGCGCGCGCCAGTCCATCTCCGCGTTGCCGTCGTGGACATTGCCGACTTTGTGAATCCGGCCCGTATTGAAGAGAATGCGTTCCGTCAGCGTTGTTTTGCCCGCATCGACGTGAGCCATAATGCCGATGTTTCTCAGGTCTCGTCTCATGACATATTCCAATACAGTATTCTTATCCGAAACGCGTTATGCGAAACAGATTTGCGTTTATTGGCAGCTGTGCGCACGACACATCGCGCCGCTGCACAACACATCGCGCACGGATGCACGCGCGTTAGAGCGGTTTGGTCGCATATTGCAGTGCTGATGGAGAACCGAGCGCACCGCCATCGGCGGTCACGCGTCAACAGGGAGGGCGCGATGATGTCGCGCTCACGCGACGAACTCAGCGAACCTCCCGGTGCCGGCTATCGTCCGTCATTGGAACCTCCGAGAATATTCGCGGCGACTAAAACGGGTGGTCGCTCTGAAAGTCAATATATATTCGTGGTGCCGATTGATCAAAAAATGAACAACGACGAAACGCGTTGCTGCGATCAGAATGTCAATCAGCCGACGGTGAATAACTGCGTTGACAGTCCGTCCTCTCACACACCCTGGTTATTCAGGGAATCCGACCCTACGTCTGCCAACGAAACCAAACATTGCCCACACTCCGAGGCGAAATCTCATGAGCAATCAGACACTCTTTTCTCCGACCCGGCTCGGCGCGATCGAACTGAAGAACCGGATCGTTCTTGCGCCTTTGACCCGCTCCCGCGCAGATGCGGACGGCGTTCCTGCGGACTTCGCTGCGATCTACTACGCCCAACGTGCGCAGGCGGGGCTTCTCATAACCGAAGCAACGCAGATCTCCCCGGAAGGTAAGGGATATCCACGAACGCCGGGTCTTTTCTCGTCCAGTCAGCTTGAAGGGTGGCGCCGTATCGTCGACGCGGTCCATGCGGTTGGGGGCAAGATTGTCGTCCAACTCTGGCATGTCGGACGGATTGCAAGCGCCGCAAACCGTGAGCAGACGGTTGATACCGTCGCGCCAAGCGCCATTCAGGCCGCGGGCGAAATGTACACGGACGCTGCCGGGATGCAGCCGCACGATATGCCGCGTGCGCTGGAAACGGCTGAAATCCCGCGGCTAGCTGACGAATTCGCCCAGGCCGCAGTCAATGCGATCGATGTTGGATTTGATGGCATAGAGTTGCACTCGGCGAATGGCTATCTTCTGCATCAGTTCTTGGCGGAAAACACCAACCAGAGAACTGACCAGTATGGCGGAAACATTCCCAACCGCGCCAGAGCACCGCTGGAGGTTCTTGACGCCATCCTTGCGAAGGTTCCCTCGGACCGGGTTGGTATTCGGATCAGCCCGGCCCATGCGTTCAACGATATCGAAGAAGGCGATACGGCTGCCCTGTACGACCACTACATCGGTGAGTTGAACAGCCGCGGGCTGGCGTATCTTCACGTCATGCGGCCGTTTGCGAACCAGAGCGCATCCGACTTCGTCAAGTTCGCCCGCGCCCGGTTCCGTGGCAACATCATTGCGTGCGGCGGCTACGATGCGGCATCGGCGCAAGCCCTGATCGCAAAAGATGGGGCTGACGCGGTGGCCTTTGGGCAGTCGTTTATTGCAAACCCGGACCTTCCTTTGCGCATCAGCGTTGGTGCGCCACTGGCGACCCCGAATCGCGAAACGTTCTACAGCCCTGGTGAAACTGGCTATACGGACTATCCGGTTTGGTCGGGCGCGACGGCGGCTTAACCACTTCAAGCGCGACAAAGAGCGAACGCAACGCCAAACGAATTGCGGTGACAAACAAACACTTTGCCGGCGCCGATCGGCGCCGGTGGTTGGTGTTATCAGAGCAAGCTTCAGTCCGAACGGAATTGCCAGCCTTGTTGAAACGCGCGCTCGGTCTGAGCGTGCGTCCTGTTATGCCTATAAGTTATGAGCCCGCATACGTTGGGATGACCGCGCGTCTTCATCCCCAGTTGAGACGATCGAACTCAAGGCGTCGGGTGCGGATTGCTGGGCCAACGCGGCCCACACGTCAGGCCCGTTTCAGATGAATTCGATCTGACCGGCCTTTTGCCCCCGCCCACGACGGTCTTCCTCGAGGATGAACGAAAGCTTGTCACCCTCGTTGACTGCCGAGATGCCAGCGCGTTCCAGCGCTGAGATATGGACAAAAATGTCCTTGCCGCCGTTGTCGGGCTTAATGAAGCCGTAGCCCTTCGTGCTGTTGAAGAACTTGACGACACCCGTCATGCGGTCGTCCATGGAAAAGCCTCTACCGATGCGCGAACGTAAGCCAGTCGTGGGTCGCGCGCTCGACCCCAGGAATCTCAAGACCTCGGAAAAGGTCGTCGCCGCTCAGGCAAATCAAACCAGTCCAGTATCATGAGGGCCCGCGTCCGCGTGACGCGAACCGGCAACCGTCAGTTTGCACTTCCTGAGTGTTCATTCAAGCACTTTTGGTTGTTTGAACGCGATTGGACAAATGCGCCGCGGATCGCCGCAATCGCCGGCCCTTGCGCGCATTTGGTGGTCGACAATTGCACGGCGATACTTTGCCTTTTCGCATCAAGATCTTCCAACAATTTTTGAGATGTTCGCGCATAGGTTGTTGCGGTCGTCTAGCTCCGCCGTGGTCGGATTGCCCGTATTTTACTCGTTACGACTATAGCAATGCAGTCACGGTGGGTGGGTTTGATGTGGAGAGCTTAAGGCGTTCGTAACCGTCGCCCCAGTTTGATGCCGCGCAAGCGTTGCTGAGCGAGGTCGAACGATGGGTGTCTTGCAGTCGATTGCTTTTGACGAGATCTGCTTGCGCGGGTGTATCCGCGATTCAGATGTCGCACGTCTGCGCGCCCTGTTTTATGCCGACGGTGAAATCTCAGCGGTCGAAGCGACAGGTCTGTTCGAGATCAACGACGCGTGCCGTGTTCAGGATCGCAGCTGGGCGGAGTTCTTCGTTGAAGCTGTGTCCGACTATGTCGTCCAGGATGCAGAGCCGGCAGGATACATAACAACCGCTAATGCGGACTGGGTGATCGACGCTGTCACGCGTACCGGGCGCTTGCGCACGCGGACGGAGCTCGAGTTGCTGATCACGATCCTCGAAAAGGCGCGCTGGTCGCCAACCCGGTTGGTGACGTTCGTTCTCGAGCAGGTGAAGGATGCGGTCATTCACGGCGTTGGCCCGCTGCGCGACGGTTCGCAGGTGCAACCCGGCCGTATCACGTTAAGCGATGTCCGCCTGGCTCGTCGCGCAATTTACGCGTTTGGCGGTGACGGCAACATCGGCATCACGCAAGCCGAAGCCGAGTGTCTGTTTGAAATCAACGATGCCGTTTCGCACGCTGCTGCATGTCCGGAGTGGATCGATTTCTTCGCGAAAGCGATTGCAAACAGTCTGATGGTTACCTCGGGTTATGCTGTACCAAGTCGCGAAGAGGCGTTGCGGCAGGCAAACTGGTTGGCCAACCGGGGTGAACCTGAGCCGACGGAACTGATCCGCAGTGTCGTGTCGCGTGGTCTGAGCGGCGTGCTCTCGGGGTACCGTTCGCAGTCGCGCGAAGAAACTGCGATTGCACGGCTGGAGCGCCAGCGCATCGAGATTATCACCAATGAGGCGATCTCGGAATGCGAAGCCGGCTGGTTGATCGAACGCTTGCAGCGCAACGCTGAAACGGACAGTGCCGAGCGTGCGCTGCTTGCCGTGCTGCATGAGACTTGCGACGAACTTCACGCGAGCGTTCTGCCGCTACTTCGACAAGCCGGCATTGCTGCGTGATCACGCCATGATCACTGTTCCATGAGCTGTTACCGCTTAAGTGTCGCACACACTTGAGTCGCCCGTGACGTAGTGGTTCGCTTACGCGTTGCCGAAACGCTAAAGTCGGGCAACGGGAGGCGCGCATGCACATGGTTCCGGACTGGGTCGCGCAAGGGCTTCAGATTCTCTCTACGCTGTTCATCGTCGCCGTCGGACTGAGCGTGCTTGTTATTGCGCTCATGTTCGTTGCCGACATATCGCAGACCCGGGACGCGGTGCGACGCAACTATCCCGTCGTTGGAAGGTTTCGCGCGCTGTTCTCAACGCTGGGCGAGTTTTTCCGGCAGTACTTTTTCGCGATGGACCGCGAAGAAATGCCATTCAACCGGGCCGAGCGGGACTGGGCCTATCGCGCATCAGAAGGCGCCGATAACACGATTGCGTTCGGGTCGACCCGTCAACTTTTCATACCCGGCACGCCCATCTTCGTGAATTGCCCGTTTCCGACACTGGAAAGCGATGCGGCTGCAACGCAGCCGTTGGAGATCGGGCCCTACTGCGAGACGCCGTATCTCGCCACGTCGCTGTTCAACATCTCGGGCATGAGTTACGGCGCAATCTCGAAACCTGCCGTCCGGGCCCTATCGAAGGGTGCGCGCATGGCCGGCTGCTGGCTCAACACGGGTGAGGGCGGCTTGTCTCCGTATCATCTTCAAGGTGGTGCGGACATTGTTTTCCAAATTGGTACGGCGAAGTATGGCGTCAGAACCGATGACGGTCAGCTGAGTGACGACAAGTTGCGCGCGGTTGCAGCCAACGACGCCGTCAAAATGTTCGAGATCAAGCTCAGCCAGGGTGCGAAGCCGGGCAAAGGTGGCATTCTGCCCGGAGAGAAAGTAACGAAAGAGATCGCGAAGATCCGCGGCATCAAGAGGGGTGCGGATTCCATATCTCCCAACCGGCATCCCGAGATCGATTCCGTCGAAGAGCTCTTGGACATGGTCGACCGGGTTCGCCGGACGACTGGTAAGCCGGTGGGCTTCAAGACTGTCGTCGGTGCGTACGGTTGGCTGGACAAGCTCTGCGAGGCCGTTCACCAGCGAGGTATTGAGAGTGCGCCAGATTTTGTGACGGTCGATGGTGGCGACGGCGGCACCGGCGCCGCGCCCATGCCGTTGATGGACAGCGTCGGGCTGACGTTACGGGAAGCCTTGCCGATGGTTTCGGACGTTCTGCGACGGCACGGGCTCAAGGACCGTATTCGCGTGATCGCGTCCGGCAAACTGATCACACCGTCCGGCGTGGCCTGGGCGCTATGTGCGGGCGCAGACTTTGTCACATCGGCGCGCGGGTTCATGTTTTCACTGGGCTGCATTCAAGCGCTCAAGTGCAACAAGAATACCTGCCCAACGGGCATCACGACGCATAATCGCCGCTTGCAGGCCGGTCTCGATCCGAAGGAAAAGTCCGTTCGTGTCGCGAATTACTGCAAAAGTCTGATCCACGAGGTCGAGATCATTGCGCACTCCTGCGGTGTGCCGGAACCGCGTCGTTTGCGGCGCTATCACGTCCGTATCGTTCAGGACGACGGGCGTTCGGTGCCGTTGGACGCCTTGTATCCCGAGCCGCAAGTGCGCGACGACAGTCGTGCGACAACATCGGTTGTCGCATAAAGTCGCCGACATACTGGTCCTATGGTTGCGCCACCAAGCCCGCGACACGCTTTCATCATCGCCCTTCGCAGTGTTTACGGCTGCGAGGGCGGACTCTAAGACTATGCGATCACCAGTTACGCGATCACCAGTCGTGCGTAGGTCGTAGTTCGAGCCAAACGTGGGCCCATGTTCCAGAAAATCCTGATCGCCAACCGCGGCGAGATCGCTTGCCGTATCATCAAGACCGCCCATCGGATGGGACTAAAGACGGTTGCTGTCTACTCCGAGGCGGATCGGGATGCGCTCCACGTCGAGATGGCAGACGAAGCGGTCGCGATCGGGCCGGCTGCGGCGGCTGAATCCTACCTTGTGATCGAAAAAATCGTCGATGCCTGCCGCCAGACGGGCGCTGAAGCTGTTCATCCCGGGTACGGCTTTCTGTCCGAGCGCGAGGCGTTTCCGCGGGCATTGTCTGATGCGGGCATCGTCTTCATCGGGCCGAATCCCGGCGCCATTGCTGCAATGGGCGACAAGATCGAATCCAAGCGCAAGGCGGCTGCTGCGGGTGTGTCGACCGTTCCGGGTTACGTCGGCGAAATCCATGACCCGAGCGATGCCGTCCGGATTGCTGGTGAAATCGGCTATCCTGTGATTATCAAGGCGTCCGCGGGCGGCGGCGGCAAGGGCATGCGCATCGCCGCGAACGCGGAAGAGGTTGCGGAAGGTTTCGCGCTGGCCAAGTCCGAGGCCAAGTCGAGCTTCGGTGATGATCGTGTGTTCGTCGAGAAGTTCGTGGTCAATCCCCGCCACATCGAGATTCAAGTGCTTGGTGACAAGCACGGCAACGTGATTCACCTCGGCGAGCGCGAGTGCTCGATTCAGCGGCGCAATCAGAAGGTGATTGAAGAAGCCCCGTCACCGCTCCTCGACGACGAGACGCGGGCGCGGATGGGCGCTGAAGCCGTCGCTCTTGCTGCCGCGGTTCAATACGACTCCGCAGGCACAGTCGAATTCGTCGCCGGTCAAGACAAGAGCTTCTACTTCCTGGAGATGAACACCCGATTGCAAGTCGAACATCCGGTGACCGAGTTGGTGACCGGTATCGATCTTGTCGAGCAAATGATCCGGGTCGCTGCGGGCGAGCCGCTGCAACTGAAGCAGGCCGATGTCACCATGACCGGATGGTCCGTCGAGAGCCGGATCTATGCCGAAGATCCATTTCGCAACTTTCTGCCCTCCATTGGTCGCTTGGTCCGATACCAGCCGCCCAGCGAGCGCACGGACGCAGCCGGCACCGTTCGGAACGATACGGGCGTGACGGAAGGGTCCGAGATATCCATGTTTTACGATCCCATGATCGCAAAGCTGGTCACACATGCGCCAACGCGTAGCGCGGCGATCGAGTTGCAATCTCAGGCACTCGATAGCTTCATTGTGGACGGTATCCAGCACAACATTCCGTTTCTGGCGGCTCTGATGGAGCATCCGCGCTGGAAGGCTGGCGAACTCTCAACTGGGTTTATTGCCGAAGAGTTCCCCGATGGCTTCGCGCCGCGCACGCCGGATGAGAATGCAACGCGCGTGATGGCGTCAGTTGCGGCCGCCATCGATCATCTCAGCAATGTGCGTCGCCGCCGGATCTCCGATCAGATGAGCGGCGGAAATGTTCGCTTCGCGCAAGATCGTGTGGTCATTTTGGGTGATGTGCACCAACGACTGCGGATCGCAGGAGAACTCGGCGGCGCATTTACAGTCTCGTTCCTCAACGAGAACTGTGATGCTGAGGCACCGATCGCGGTGGCAACGGAGTGGTGGCCGGGACAACTGATTTGGAACGGGCAAGTGGACGGACAGGACGTGTCCGTTCAGGTGCGGCCTATTCTCAACGGTGCCCGCTTGGCTTACCGCGGAGTTCAGGTTGACGCGTTTGTCTACACCGATCGGGAGGCAGAACTCCTTCAGCTGATGCCGGTCAAAGAAGCAGCCGACCTGTCCAAGTTTCTGCTTTGCCCCATGCCGGGGCTGGTCAAGGCGATCCACGTCGCGCCCGGCGATCGTGTGAGCGCCGGCGACGCCCTTGCCGTTGTCGAGGCGATGAAGATGGAAAACGTCTTGCGTGCTGAGCGTGACGGCACGGTCGCCGAGGTCAAGGCCGCGCCCGGAGACAACCTCGCAGTTGATGAGGTGATCATCGCGTTTGCATGAGTGCTCGCTCCTCATGCCGGCAAGGATTCGTTTCGGATTTTGATATGATTTTATGAGATTGCGACACCGGGTGTTGGGATGTTGTCCGGTACACTGTGCCTGCAACCGGCGTCTGGAGTGCGCGCAAAATGATCCGAACCGCCTACTGGCTCTTCGATCCCCGCGGCCGCGTGAACCGCTATGGTCTGATTATTCTGGCAGCGGGGCTCTTGCTTCTACAAGCTGCGCTGGGCACCGTATTGGCAACGGGTCTGCTGGACGTCAGCGACCCCATCACAGTGGCGATCAAGGCGGTCTTTTTCTATCTGGCGATCGTTGCGGCAGCCAAACGTCTTCATGATCTCAATAAATCCGCGTTTTGGATCCTCGGGTCCGCCGTTGGTATTGTCGTCATGACGATCGCCGTTGCAGCATTGCTCGCGTTCACTGTGGGACCGCAACAACTTGCCCCCGGCTCAACCGGCTACGTTGTTGCGGTGCTGTCGACGATGGGGCCTGTGCTTGTCGCGACGCTTTGGCTCCACGCTGCACGCGGCGACGACGAAGCCAATCGTTTCGGTCCGCCACCGGGCGCGAGTGGTTTTTCCGATCCGGTCAACCGGCACGGCTGCCATCTCGCGTGTGCGTGATTGCATCTTGATGCGGCGTGATGGCCACGGATTGTGTGATTGCGCGCAGCGCCGGAAGAGGGCATTGACAGAGGCTTGACGTCTGCGAGCCCACATCATGCCCCTCTACTTCGCTTACGGTTCGAACATGTCGCCGCGACAAATGGCGATGCGGTGCCCCGGGGCTCGGCCGCGAGGCACGGCCATGCTCCGTGATTGGCGCTTCATCATCTCCAAGCGCGGTGGCGCGAACGTCATTCCGGCAAAAGATGCGCGGGTTTACGGGGTTCTCTGGCAGATCAACGGAGCACACATTGCCGCGCTGAACGGTTGGGAAGGCGTCGCGCAAGGCGTGTACCGGCGCATGTTTCTCCCGGTTATGACCGATCGCGGGCCATGCATGGCCGTCACCTACGTGTCGCGGCGGACCTGGCCCGGCAATGCCCCAGTGAGCTACATGACGACGGCAATTCTGCCCGGTGCCGTTTCATTTGCCCTGCCACAGGACTATCTCCAGGAACTCGAGAGCTGGCTCGCGCCGCGGCCGATCGGCCCACGACGCGTTCGCTATCGCGGACGTCGGTCGCAAAAACGCTTGGCTCGCAACCTAAGCTGACGGACACTGTCTGCACGCTGGGACTTTAGACGATGCCCGTCATAAGGCGGTTCGGCTTCATCAGCCCGACTGCTCAGACTGCGATCTCGCGACGCGGTCAGTCAAAGATATGGCCAAAGGCATCGCTGAGGGTCGGGCAATGCCGGTCGGTTCCAGCTCGGTTTGCAACGCTTCAGGTCGAAGGACGCCTATGCGCTCATTTCATTTTCCAGGCCGCTCGCCGGTCTACGCCAGTCGGGCGATGTGTGCCACGTCACATCCACTCGCGACATCGACGGCAATCGATGTCTTGCGCGGCGGTGGCAACGCTGTGGATGCGGCCGTCGCGGCGACCGCGGTCCAGTGCGTGGTCGAGCCGGCGATGACTGGGATCGGCGGTGACTGCTTTGCGATGGTTGCGAAGCCGACAGGCGAGATCATTGCGCTCAACGCATCAGGCCGCGCACCGGCCGCCGCCAATTGCGACTGGTACGCTGATCAAGGCATCTCCAGCATCACACGCGGTAGCGCCCATGCCGTGACCGTGCCCGGCGCAATCGACGGCTGGTCCCGCCTGGTTTCTGATCACGGCACGCGCTCGTTGCAGGCGCTGCTGCAGCCGGCCATTGGTTATGCGCGGGATGGTTTTCCCGTCGCACCGCGCGTGGCATTGGACTGGATGCGCGGCACCGAAAAGCTCGGCGCAGATCCGGGTGCCCGTATTCATTTCCTGTTTGAGGGGCAGCCGCCGCGGGTTGGTCAGGTCGTTCGTATGCCGGCGCTTGCCGATACGCTGCAGGCGATTGCCGAGGGTGGCCGAGACGCATTCTACGCCGGGCCCATTGCTGCAGATATGGTTTCCGAGCTGCAGGCAAGCGGCGGGCTGCACACGCTGGACGATTTTGCAGGCCAGACTTCTCAATATGTTACGCCGATCACGGTTTCATATGGCGGCCTGAAGGTTCACGAGCTGCCTCCCAACAACCAGGGCGTGGTTGCACTGCAGATCCTGCGCATCCTTGAGCGCCTCGGTCGGATCAGTGACGACCCCGGTGCGGCCCGTCGTTACCATGTGATGATTGAGGTTGCACGTCAGGCTTATGCGGTTCGCGATGCCCTTTTGGGAGATCCGGACATGGCCGACGTCGACGTGGATCATATGTTGCGCGACGACGTGATCGATACGCTGGCCGCGCGCATTGATCTGGACCGCCGCGCCGAAGATCTCGGCCCGGTACCCCGCCCCGCTGGAAGCGACACGGTGTATCTCAGCGTTGTTGATGCTGACGGCATGGCCGTGTCCTTCATCAACTCGCTGTTTGCTGACTTTGGGTCCGGGATCGTCACCACCAAAACCGGCATCGTCCTACACAATCGCGGTGAAGCATTCCGACTGGAACCGGGCCATCCGAACGGGATTGCTCCCGGCAAGCGGCCGTTGCACACGCTTGTTCCCGCACTTGCGACAAAGGACGACAAGCTCGCGATGAGTTTCGGCGTCATGGGCGGGGCGTTCCAACCGGTCGGTCACGCTTACGTCCTGTCAAACATCTGTGACTATGGGATGGATCCGCAGGAAGCGTTGGACTTTCCGCGCGTGTTCTTTGAAGGCGAAGCCGTCGAAATCGAAGACTCGGTGCCGCAGGAGACACGCGAAAGCCTATCGGCGATGGGGCACCAGCTTGCCGTCCGATCGATACCGTGGGGTGGCGGGCAGATCATTGCCGTAGATCCCGTCACGGGAAGCCTGATCGGCGGGTCGGACGCCCGCAAAGACGGTTGCGCGATTGGGTATTAGGCAGGCGCCGTGACGTCAAAGCGGCGTCGTCCGGGCGTTCACGTTGCGCTGGCGGGTTTTGACAGGCGCTCGGCTTCGCGCCGTAGCGCCGATAGAATTGGCTCATAGGCATCTTCGTCGCGGGTTTCCGGATAAACCATGTAGACCGGGTACGACAGGCGCCGCGCGCGACGTTCATGCCTGAGGCGACCGGCCTTCAGATGATGGCGCGCGAGCCGTTCGGGCACGTAGCCTGAGCACGGGTTCGCCAAGACATAGTCGAGCGCCGATGCGCCAAGCTCCAAACTGAGGCCGGCATTGATCATGTCGGTATCCGAGACCGCGTGTTCGGAGCGTAAATCCGGCCCCCAATCGATGAACACCTGCTCGACACGATTGCGTCGCGTGCCCGGCTTGGCGCTCGACACGCGAATGAAGCGGTCGTCGCCGAGATGATCGAGCACAAGCCCCGGGTACTGCACCGGTCGGTAGAGGATCGCCAGATCCAGCGTGCCTTCCAGCATGCGTTGCACGAGCACGTTCTGGGCTTCGGCGCTGGCGGAGACGGCGATGTCGGGAATGCTCTCGCGAAGAAGGCTGATCCAGTTGAGGAGAAAACCCGGCCATAGGCCAAGCGCTGCGCCGACTGAAAGGTGGTCGCGATGTGAGCCAGCAAGGCCGACTTCGAACTTCGCATGCTGCCATACACGCACAAGTGTCAGAGCATGACGGCGAAACTGGTCACCGGCCGTCGTCAATTCAGCGCCGTAATTCGAGCGCGCGAACAGCTCCTGGCCCAGTTCATCCTCAAGCGACTTTATGCGCGCACTTACAGTCGATTGCGTGAGGTGGAGACGCCGCGCTGCGTCGATAAAGCTGCCGCATTCGGCGACTGTGAGGAAGGTTTTTGCAAGGGCGATGTCCATGGTGAATGTCCTGGCTCGTGTCGGCAAACCGTTCGTGCGCTCTTCAACCCGTTCGGTGGGCTATCGAAACTTCCGATAGTACGTAGCAGAATTTTCCGTTTGTGACTGGCGCAGAAACTTAACATGGTGCAAATGACCCATCGTCTCGTGAATGGCGAGGGTATGTCTAAAGTTGAGCGTCAAAAGGTGAAGTGGCATGCGAGCTCCGACGAAGAAAGCGGCAAGCAAGGCATCCGCAGCGCGTAAGGCCGCACGTAAGACTGCGTCGCCGTCGCGAAAGTCTGCGAGTGCATCAACCAGTACGGCTTCCGCTGCGCGAAAGGTTTCGACACCGCCGGCCCCTGCAAAGAAGGCGGCGAAGAAGTCGGCACAAAGCAAGACAGCTCCGGCTAAGAAGGCCGTGGCAAAAGCACCAGCCTCAAAGACGGCTGCCGCGTCTCGGTCTAAGGCGGTCGCCGCGTCGCGGCCGGCGAAGAAGGCAAAGGCCGCGCCGGCTAAGGCGGCCGCCAAACGCGCGACGGCGAAGGCCACCGCGGCCCGCGCCGCCCCGGCAAAGAAAACAGCCGCCGCCAAGAAAGCGCCTGCGAAAAAGGTTGTCGCCAAGAAGGTCGCGGCCAAGAAGGCTCCGGCGAAGAAAGTACCTGCTAAGAAGGCACCAGCGAAAAAGGTTGCTGCCGCGAAAAAGGCCGCACCGGCTCGGAAAGTCGCCGCCAAGGCGTCTGCGGCGAAAAAGCCGGCCACGAAACGTAAGGCTGCCGCAAAAGCACGGTGATGATATTGCAGGCACGAGGTCCGCAATAACGTCGAGGTGGTTGCCATGATAAGTGCATCGGTCCGATGCGGAACTGTCGGTATGTGTCTCGGTGTGCTCGCCTGGGCGGGCAGCGCGGCATCGGCAGTGTCTGCAACGATCTCCAACGGTGATGCCAAGACTTATCAGTTGCGTGTAACCGGGAAGTCGGGTTCGAGATCTGAGATGCTCGGGCCCGGAAAAACGATTCGTGAGATATGTACGAAGGGGTGTGTCGTCCGCCTGAATGATGACCCCAATAACGAGTGGGAACTCGAGGGCGACGAACGCGTGACGATCGAGGACGGGCTTGTGTTCTATGACGGACCCGAGAACAAGCCCGGCCCGGAACAAGGCGTGCCAGAACAAGGCGCCAAGCCGTAACATTGACAACGGCCGACGACCAGCTGCCGGCCGTTTACACTTCGACAGTCGGTGCCGCGGGAACTATCCGTCGCCCCGGGTGGAGCACTGGAATGCTGCCTCGAACGTTCGACGCAGCACGCCGTCGAACTCGGCCAAGGTTACCGGCTTACCCAAATCGGCCATGCTTGTTACGCCATGGCCTGTGATCCCGCATGGCACGATCCCGTCGAAATGGGAGAGGTCGGGATGCACGTTAATTGCAACGCCGTGATAGCTGATCCATCGCCTCAACCGAATCCCGATGGCGGCGATCTTGTCATCATGGCCGGTTTCCGTGCCAGATCTGGGCACCCACACGCCGACACGGTCGGGATGTGTTGTCGCGATGACCCCAAACTCACCCAGTGTGCTCACGATCCAATGCTCGAGCGCCGAGACAAATGCGCGAACGTCGCCGAAGCGCTGGCGAACGTTCAACATGACATATGCAACCCGCTGTCCGGGGCCATGATAGGTGAACTGACCGCCTCGGCCGGTCTCAAAAACCGGAAAGCGTGTCGGGATTTTCAAATCGCCAGGCTTGGCGCTTGTACCTGCCGTGTAGATTGGCGGATGTTGCAGCAACCAAATCGCTTCTGAAGCTGTGCCGGAATGGATTGCGGCAACCCGGTCTTCCATCGCTGAGATCGCCGACCGGTAGTCGACCAGGCCAGGCGTTGTCAGCCACGAGACGGCCGGTTCTGCCTCGTGTGCGGTCGTCTCCATTTTCGTCAGCGTCTGATTGGTCATGAGCTTGGTCGATAACACGATCGGACTGCCTTGCATTTCCCAGGCGACATTGATAGTCAAGCTGCCGCGGGGCACAACGTCAAAGTCAGGTGCGCCGATTGGTGAGCGGTCGTGGCGGAATTGGTAGACGCACTACCTTGAGGTGGTAGCGGGGAGACCCGTGGAGGTTCGAATCCTCTCGACCGCACCAAAAATTGATTTCCCTATCATATTTGCCTCCGCGCGCCGAGACGCTTTGTGGTTGGACGATCGGGCGAAATCTCCCGTTTGGGAGATACGTCTTTCATGTTCGCGACACGTTCTGTGCTATGCACCTCGTGCTCGATCAGCTCCACGACGCCTGCCGAGAACTCAGCATCCAGATGTGAGTAGATCAGTTCGGTCGTCTTCGAGTCGCGGTGGCCCAACAGGTGCGCGACGTGCTGCACTTCGGCACCGCGATTCCGAGCCAGCGTCGTGATCGGGTGTTGGATCGTGTGCGGCTTGACCCCGACCAAGCCTGCGCGCCGGCAAGCCGCCGCGAACCCATCGCGGATCTCTTTGAGGCCCCTGCCGCCGTGCCTGATGACACATTCTGACTGGCGACCTTTGTAGGCAAGCTTGAGATAATGCATCAGGGCCGACCCGACCGACAGGGAGGGAGACGCCCAGCAAATCCGGCTGCAGCCAAGATATGCGCTGATCTGCGGTGGGAGCGAAATTCGCCGTGTCCCCGACGTTTACGGCCCAATGTCTGCTTCGGCCAACAGCGAAAACTGCTTGTGCATCGCGGAAGTCCACTTTTGCCTCAGGCGGAACAAGACCGTATGCGACCATTTGTGAGCAACCATCAGATGTGTGCACCATTTGGTTCGACTTGAGGGAGAGGCGGCATGGCTGAGCTAACAATTCGCGACGAGACGCTTGGTGGCAACATTTCGCACACACAGTGCATTTCGTTCTCTGCGCTCAAAGTGACGGTCCGAGACATAATAACAGAGCGGGTGCGTGCCGAGGTTGACGCTTACAACAACAAAGCAGGTGAGTATTTCACAGGTCTTGTAAAGCCAACGGACGCCGAACAGGTGCTCAACGGCTACAAAATGCAGAAGCGGCGGTTTGTTGATCCCGATAAGCAGGTCGCGGTTGCTCTTGATGCCTTTTCGCGCAACCGGTTTTTCATCCTTGTCGACGATCAGCAGGCCGAAGACCTGGACCAGATCGTGGAGCTGGACAAAGCAATCAAAGTGAGCTTCGTGAAACTGACGCCGCTGGTAGGTGGCTAGATATCTTGGAGCTTTAAGAGAGCCGCCGATGAACCAGATTAGTGCCGCTCCCATCGTCCCCATGCACGTTCGTGAGATCTTGATCGAGCTCTTAGAGAATGGCCATGCAGAAAAAGACGCTTTCTCTTTTGTTGACGAAAAGACGATCTCCAAACTTGAGAGCTTCCGAGAAGTTACGGGTATATCTGCCGAAGAACAATTCCAAATCATCAAGCAGGTTTCACAGTTGATCGGGCAAAGTCGAACCGCCCAAGTTTACGACTGGGGAAAGAGCGAGTTCGGCTACGCGGCTAACTCTAGCACTGTTACGAGGCTGCTTGTGGCCCTCGTAACGCACTATCCAATGAAGACAATTGAGAATATTGCTTACATTTTCGAAATTGGCGCTCAACAGGAGATCACAATTCTTCACAATTGGCCATTCAGGAATCTGGTATCTCAAGCTCTGAAATTGGCGAAGCGACAATGCTTGAAGGATGACTACGATCGACTAAATCGGCTGCTGTCCTACGATCAAATGGCTGACGGTTATGGTGAGGTTGGCCAAGCATACCGGAAGCTGCAGAAATTTCTCATTGCAAAGGGGGAGGAACTATGTGCGGTGCCGCCCTACCGCCGCCTGTCTGGCGATCCGTTTGGCGAGTACGTCTCAGCTGCGCTTCTGGCAATGCCATTGGACAGAAGAATGGCCTGGCATCATCTGTTTCACCATTGTGCGGCGGCCACTGGCTCGAAGCCGTCCAAAAAGTTTTGCGATGAGGCAGATAAGATTATTGAGGAATTCGGTCCCAAGGCGTTCAAGCCCATTATCCAAGATTGGATTCACGTCGCTTCGACTACCGAAGTACGAGCTTCTGGCGGTAGTTGGGGCCAACCGGTTCTCTTCACCGACAGCAACAAAAAACTGCTTAAGGGTCTGATTTGGACACTGGTGATATTCCACGACGAAAAGACCTTGCAGTTGATTGCGGACTTGGCAGCCCATTCCGCACAGAAGTTGCCCGGTGTCGGCCCAGCCGCTCAATCCGTTGTTAATGCATGTCTATTCGTGCTCGCCGGTTCGCAAGGACTTGCTGGGGTGTCTCACCTCTCGCGTCTGAAACTCCGCATTAAGCAGACCAATACGCAACGGCAAATCCAGAAGCATATCGACGAGAAGGCAGCAAAACAGGGTCTTAAGTCAGCCCAAATCGAGGAAATTGCCGCCCCGGATTTCGGCCTTAAGGAAGGTCAGCGCGAATGGGCGTTCGACGACTACACGCTGCGTCTCACGATGACTGGCCCCGGCAAAGCTGAACTTAAATGGCAAAGACCAGACGGAAAGCAGCAGAAATCTGTGCCCGCTTTCGTCAAGGTATCTACAGGGCACCGTGATCGTTTGCAGGCAGCAAAGGCGATCCAGAAACAGGTCAAGACGAATAGCACCATCCAGCGCGATCGGATTGACCGCTTATATGTCGAAGACATGGCTTGGAGTTACGAAACATTTTGTAAGTACTATCTCGACCATGGCCTTGTCTCGACCATAGCATGCAAACTCATATGGGTGCTGGAGTCAGACGACAAAGTGGCGTCGGCTCTGTTTCATGACGGCGTTTGGCAGGACGTCGCCGGCAATTCCGTCGACGTAAGTGGCGTAGCCACCGTTCGCATGTGGCATCCAATTGACGAGGAGAGCGACAAGGTCCTGGCGTGGCGCGAGCGTCTTGAGGTGTTGGAAGTCACGCAGCCATTGAAGCAGGCCTATCGCGAGATCTATCTGCTGACGGAAGCGGAACTCAAGACCGCGACCTATTCCAACCGTATGGCAGCGCACATTCTCAAGCAGCACCAGTTCAACACTTTGGCTGCAATACGAGGTTGGCAGTACTCTCTTCTCGGCGCCTATGACGATGGCCGTGACGGCGCGATTGCGTGCAAGGAGTTATCAGCCTACGGCCTACGCGCTGAATACTGGATCGACGAAATCCTGGACGATCAAGATCATTTTAATGACGCTGGCATCTGGCTCTATGTTGCGACCGATCAGGTCCGGTTCGCTGCCACAGCTTGCGAAGCGCATACAGGTTTGCCGCTCATCGACATTCCCAAAATAGTCCTGTCCGAAGTGATGCGCGATGTCGATCTGTTCGTTGGAGTTGCGAGCGTTGGCAACGATCCTAACTGGCTTGATAATGGCGGCGCTCCGCGTCAGCACGATCGCTATTGGCACGAATACTCGTTTGGCGATCTAACGGAAGTGGCTAAGACTCGCAAACTTACGTTGGAGCGGCTGTTGCCGAAACTAAAGATCCACAATGTGGCTCATATCGATGGCAAGTTTCTAATCGTCGACGGTAAGCGACACTCCTATAAGATCCACATTGGCAGCGGTAATATTCTCATCGCACCTCATGATAAATATCTGTGTATTGTTCCTGGTCGCAGCGTTGATAAGGCAATAGATAAGCTTTTTCTCCCATTCGATGGTGACCGCGGGTTGTCGATTGTCCTATCGAAGGCCTTCCTGTTGGCAGATGATGACAAAATCACGGATCAATCCATTTTGAGTCAACTTTAGGACGGCGTGCACAGCTTGGTCTCCTTCCGTCCGACCGAGTTCTCTGCAACACTATCGGACCAAAAAAGAATCTTGGCGCGGCGCTAGGGAACACCCAGTAATGCAGCTAAACCGAATGTAGCTGGCTGCGCATCGCGATGACCGCATCTGAACTCTGACAGACTCCGAGAGCGAAACCGAAGCAAGTTCCTAATGTCACCAGTGACCTGAAAAGCCGTTCGGGAGGGATTCTTTCAGTAGTTTCAGTCCTGCGACCGCTTTCGGATCATCCCAGTCCCTGAGAGCAACCAGCGTCGCAATGGTAGGGTTGTTGGCGCCCCGCAATGCCACCTTGATCATCCCATCTATACCGCCAACAAAGCGACGAAATCCAATGAGTTCGCAGGCTTTCGCTTGAATCCACACGTCATCCTCGTCCAGCATCCTTAAGAGGATGCCCGTATCACTTGCTGGCGAAAGCTGCATGCCGAGCAGGGCCCAATAGCTGTCTCGTGGTTTCTCTTCAAAGTATTGTTTCAGAAATCGCTTTGACAATTCAACGTCATCGGCCAACAGTTGTGATGCATCACGTGACGGGTAGTCTCCTGTCAGGTTGTCAAAATAAATGTCGTCTAAGTCGTGGACCTTTGCAAAAGCTAGGATCATACGACCAAGGTTCTGAAATACTGGCAGATTTAATGGCTCTCCGTGGTCATGGATGAAGCATCGACCACGGAGAGGCCCCCCTACAAAAATCCCGGCATAGTTGCCACCGCCTTCCCAAAAGAGCGGCAACATCACACGAGGGTCCAGAAGCTCTCCGTAAAGACTTTGACTGATTTCATCTCCTGTGTCGTCATAGAAACTGAAGAGGTTGGCAATGCTCATCAGTTGGAACCCTGCGCCGATGATCTCCTGGGTGCCGCCGATCTGTGAGAAAAGGTACGCGACATCATGCGGCAGTTCCGGGCACACCGCATTCAACCGCTCTAGCGCAGGAACGTCTGCAGG
>JBCDAH010000070.1:0-24072 GCA_039186015.1 Pseudomonadota bacterium | reverse complement strand
GGCATTTGGCGCAAGCGAACAACCTCTTCCCATCTCAATCGCTGTGTCACCTGACACAAGCCCCAGCCCGATCTCAGCTGCCGATTACATGGCCTATGCCGCCTGCAAATCGGTGACGCGTTGCAGCCTGGCGCACGCAGAGCACGGGCACGAGAGGCTCGTTGTGCCTCTCGTCGAGGATGAGCGGGTTGCATCGCTCAGATTCTTGATCGTGGAACTTGGGCCGTCCACACCGTTTTCGACCGCTCTCGCCTATGAACGCCTCGAACTCTTGGCGGCGCTCTATCGTGCCTTGTCCCAAGGCGGCCAGACGACATCACCAACGCATGACCGATTGGGCGATCTGCAGATGATCTCGGACTTGTGCCAGCGTGAGCCAAGAGCGCGGCGCAACCAGAAGTTCGTCGATGCTGTCGCCAGAAGCCGGCAGCTCAAGCAGCTTGCCATCGCGCGCCTGCGCGGCGGCAACGTGCACGATCTTGTCTTTAGCGGTGTCGGCAAGCCCAGCGCGACTTCGGCGTCGGCCGCGGATTTAGCGCGCGCGATTCAGAACGCGATGACATCGGACGCGCCAACGGAGAATGAGGCCGCCGTCGCCACATCGACGCACCAACACGGTGCATGGGTCATCGTACTTGCGTGGCTTGATGGAACGCCGTCGCACGCATTCGCCAGTCGTGTTGCAATCGACGACCGCGCGTCCGTTGAGGCAATGGCCAAGATCGCTGAAACGTTCAGTCGATTTCTTGCGATTGACATGGGTCCACCGACGCTTGGTGAGCGGTTCGCGAGCGTGCGAACCGCCATGACCGACTGGCGTGTTGCCGGCTCAGCGACAGCGATCGTCGCGCTGTTTGCCGCTGTGCCGTTTCCCGATCGCGTCGAAGCACCGATGCGCTTGCTCTCGAAACAACAGCGTATCGTAACCGCACCCTTTGATGGTGTTCTCGACCGCGTCCATATGAAAGTGGATGATCGCGTGGAGGCCGGCAAGACAATACTGGCATCGCTCTCTACGCACGACATTGCGCTTCGCATATCGAAGTATCAAGCCCAACTCTCGTCGGCGAACGCGGAACTCTCGGATGCGCGTGCCGCACATGATCCTGCCCGGTTACGGAAGGCGCAACTCAAAGTCAAAATAGCAAAGTCCGAGTTGAAGCTTCTCGAATACCGGAAATCGCTGGCGGATATCCGGCCGCAGATTGACGGCGTGGTTGCGGTTTCCGAAGTCCAAATGCGGGCCGGCACCATGGTGTCCCGCGGGCAGAAACTGTTTGAGATTGCAAGTACGGGCGACGTGCGCATTGAAATTCTTGTGCCGGACGACAAGATCTTGAAGCTGGAACACGGACAAAAGGGAAGTTTTGCACTGGCCGCAACGCCGGGCCTGCAACATCAGTTCGTGATCGCGCACATTTACCCGAGCGCTGAAGTGGTCGCCGGACGCACCGTGTTTCGCGTTGAAGGCCAGTTGGTCGAGAACGAGACACCGGGCATGCGGGCCGGGATGGAGGGCTTGGCGCGTGTCGACAACGGATCGGCACCACTCGGCTGGCTGATGATCCGAGACATCGTTAGCGCCGTTCGCGGGTACTTCTGGGTGTAAACCGACAAGGCAAACGGAGCCGACTTGGACGGGCGTGGTGGAGAAGCCGGCCTGATAACATCCAGCGATGCAGGCTCGCTTTGCCTCATCAAGACGCGCATGACCCAACACGCAGTATGATCTTTGCAAGACCCTAACTTTGCGAGAGTATAGACCGCGTGTGCAGCCCGCTTTCTTAGGCTCCGTCTGAGCAATGTCATTTCGTGGCCGAGCCACAACGCGGCCGATGATCAACACCATGCAGGTGCATCTTCTAGCTCTGGTTGGTTGGCCGCCGAATATGCTCTTTGCCAAATTAGTGCCTTAGCTTTTCCCGATACGGGCGTTCGGGGCGGGGATAGACGCGGATTCGGATCGCCGTGTCTTCACGACTGGCACAGCTGTTCTTCTGCTCTGCTAGGTAACGGACATGCGTTCGCCCCAGTTGCAGTCACGCGTTGAACCGCAAGGTTGCCAAGTGGGCGTTTGGGAAAAGCACGAGACGTAATTTATTGAAGCTCTTAAGGGGGATGGGCTCAATGGAATCAACTGCACTTACGAGCCAAGAAACGCATACGACTGTCGCGCAATTGCCGTTCGATCTCAGAGACATAAGTGGCCGGATTGTCGAAGAGCACACGTTCATGGCTGGCGATGCCGTATCGCAAGCTGGCTCGCATTATGCGCTGGAAGTCCTGACGATTCACATCATTGTTCTGGACGATGGAATGACGATCGTCGGCAAGAGTACGCCAGCCTCATTTGAGAAGTTCGACGCCGAAATCGGCGCCAAGTTCGCCCGAGAAGACGCTATCCGACAACTGTGGCTGCTGACGGGCTTCGAGCTTTACCCTGAGCGCGCGAAGTGCCGTGCCTAGGCCACTTGCGTTGCGACGCGTACGGAGCTGAGCCATACAACGAATCAGTCCGACGTACGATCTCGCCGCAGTGAAACGCGACGAGCTCTGTCACAATCGATTGTATAGCGATATTGTCCACAACCTCACGCTAGATCATTTCCGCCATAGGCGGAACTGATCTGGACGGGCACAGGTCGGAACGCTTCGGACGGTTCCACGAGGCCTGCCTATCCGTCGCGAAGCAGCATTGGACCGAACGGACCACCACGACGCCGATAGCCATCGCTCGCCATTGTGACTTGGCGTCCCGGACACCTCGTTCCGGGATCACGTTTCTGTAATCGGCGCCGTCCATACACAACGACCGAGATGATTGAAGTTGCACCACGCCGATGCAACACTCATCGCGTGTTCGATCGCGTTCGCCTCAGAACTATCCCGCTGAGGACAGCGTCAAGATGAGCGGTTACACCCGACGACATGTGCGGCGCGCGATAGCCAGCAAACCAATGGCCCGAACACACCGGGTGTCTCTCGCAAAAACTCTGCTCGAAAGAGCCGTGTCCTCGTTCGAGTCATTCGTGCGATTGGAGGAGCACAGATGAACTTGCGTCCGGACCCAACGTTCCATGCAACGGCCAAGCTTGCCATGGAAGCACCCGCAGAGAACTTTGCCTACACACTTATGCTGAGCCCGAATTTCTCACAGCCTGACGGGTTGGCTGTTGTTGATGTCAATCCAAGGTCCGACGATTTCGGGAAGATCGTCCATCAAGTCATGATGCCGAACACGGGAGATGAGTTTCATCATTTCGGATGGAACGCGTGCTCCTCGGCGCTCTCTCCGCTGACCGGCCATGCGTTTCTGGAGCGACGTTATCTGATTATCCCCGGCATCAGATCGTCGCGCATCTACGTCATCGACACCAAGCCGAGCCCGACCGAAGCCAAGATCCATAAAATCATCGAGCCGGAAGAAGTCTTTGCGAAGACCGGCTACTCGCGCCCGCATACGATTCACTGCGGCCCGGAAGGCATTTACGTGTCGACTCTTGGCGGCGGCGGGAAGGACGGCACCGACGGTCCTCCAGGCATCTTTCTGATGGACTGCCAGACCTTTGATGTCATCGGTCGATACGAGATGGATCGCGGCCTTCAGGACAAGCACTACGATTTCTGGTGGAACCTGCCGCGCGACTACATGGTCTCAAGCGAGTGGGGACTGCCGCCGCAGTTCGAGAACGGCATCGTTCCGGAAGATCTGCTCGCCAACAAGTACGGCCATCGCATTCACTTCTGGAACCTGCGCGAACGCAAGAACGTGCAAACCATAGATCTCGGTGACAACCATCAGATGGCGCTTGAAGTCCGCCCGGCACACGACCCCATAAAGGAGTACGGCTTTGTTGGCGTCGTCGTCGACACGACGAACCTTGAAGGCTCGATCTGGACCTGGTGGCGCGAGGATGGGTCCTTTCACTGCAAGAAGACGGCAACAATTCCGCCGGAAGCGGCGGCCAAGAACGATCTGCCAGCCTTGCTGCAGGGCTTCGAGGCGGTCCCACCGCTTGTCACCGACATCGACCTGTCGCTCGACGATCGCTTCCTGTACGTCTCGTGCTGGGGCACAGGCGAATTGCGTCAGTATGATGTGTCCGACCCGATGAATCCGAAACTGGCGGGCTCGATCCATATCGGCGGCATTACGCGCCAGACAGAGCACCCCAGCGGCAATGCATATCGCGGCGGACCGCAGATGGTCGAAATCAGCCGAGACGGCAAGCGGGTCTACTGGACAAACTCACTTTATTCGACCTGGGACGACCAGTTCTATCCGGATGGCGTTCCGGCCGCGATGGTCAAAGCCGACGTGGGTGAAGAAGGAGGCTTCGCGTTGGATGACAACTTCTATGTCGCATTCCCCGAAGGCTACCGCTCACATCAGATTCGTCTCGAAGGCGGCGATTGTTCAACCGACTCGTTCTGCTACCCGTCGGTCTGAGCGTGCTGACAGATGGCATGTTGACAGATGATTGGGCGACAGCTGGCCTCTGGCTGGCTGTCGCCGTCAGCGGCATCTATCATGGCGTCAACCCAGGGATGGGGTGGCCACTCGCGGTATCCGCGGGGTTGATGGGACGTGACCGACGGGACGTGTTTTCAGCATTGGGGCCCATCGCATTCGGTCATCTGCTCGCGATGACCGGTGTCTTGCTGCCCTTTGGAGCGATGACGTTTCTTGTGATCTGGCAGCAGGAGATTCAACTGTCGGCTGCTTTCTTGCTGATTGCTTTCGGTGTCGCCCTGTTAATCTACCGGCGCCATCCGCGTTTTCTCTCCCGCATCAGGCCGACCCAACTCGCGCTTTGGTCTTTCGCCGTCGCAATGGCGCATGGTGCCGGGCTGATGCTCGTGCCGATCTACCTCGGCCTGTGCCGCGTCGAAGACCTCGATACCGGACATCAAGCCGCGATGACACTGATGGCCGGCAACCTCGCAACGGCGGCACTCGTCGCGCTATTGCATACGTTGGCCATGGTCGTGAGCGGCGGCGCCATTGCCGTCGCGGTCTACGAATGGCTTGGCCTGAGGTTCATCTCTCAAAGCTGGTTGAACCTGGACGTCGCATGGGCGCTCAGCCTGGTCCTTGTCGGCACCATTGCCTTGGTCGCAATCTTGAGCTGAGCGTCATATAATTACACTCTTGTCCCGAGACGTCTTTGCTCGCATGTCCGCACCCGTCGATGTCGTAATGCGCCTTTCAGTTGCCGTTTCCATGGAAGCCATAGAGCATCCGGTCTCGCCCTCAACTTCCATGTCCTTTTTGGGTCCGAAGCGCCTTGTCGATCCAAGTACGAAGGCAGGAAAACTGTGAAGTCGAGACACGAACTCGCACCCAAACTCAGGCGGCCGACGACGGATACTTCCGGTTTAGAGATGTCAAATGGTCGGGCAACTTGAGAGTCACGTTACCCAGCCTCCGCTTGCCCGTCTCATCGGTGATCACCGTGCCCTCATGCGCGCCGGATATGCAGAACACGGCATACAGAAGCGTCACGATATCCAGATCCGAGATTTTGCCGGCCTGCTGAAACAGCTCCGCAATGCGCCGGGTCACCTGGGGTGCGGCGACACTGGTGCCGGCGATTGCAACGTGCGAACCCGTTGCTGTACCGGCTGCAATAACACCGGTAAGCGAACGAGAGGCGTCGGCATATGCCGACACGAATGGACCATTGATCGCCGGTGTCGGTCCACTCGACGTGTATAGCGAGGGCTCAACGCTCTGATCAGGCGGAATGGGCTGGATCTCCGTCGCGGCGCCGACAGAGAGTACCGGCAACGGCAGGTTGGCGATGGCCGACAACGATCCTTCACGCGTCACCGTGGACCCCTTGCCGGTGTTGTGTTTGGTATAGTTCAGGAACTTTTGCGCGAACTCGTATGCAAACTCATGCTCCAGGTAGGACTGACGGCCCCGCCTCGGAAACCCGGTTGGCGTGTCATCCCGCTGCACATAGAACGACGCGTGAATAGGCTTGGCGCTATGTCGGGTGTTGGCTAGCTCGATACGCCATCGACCGTGCGGCGCCACGTGCGTACGTTTGCTCGTCTGGTCTTCTGGATCGTTATACAGATTCGACGTCGGCGCGACGGCCAAAAACACCCGATACCTGGGGCAACTGTTCGGCCGATCGAACTTATCATAATACAGACCGGCAATCGTCTGACCGCCCTCCAACAGCAGCCTTACAGACGACCCCAATGCCGGTAGTTTCGTTTGCGGTTGACGTGCGCCCGGTGGTGTTATGGCAATCGAGAATGGCGCCTGCTCCTCGGCAGCATTGGTGTCGTCGTCAACGCCATCAATCCAAATCTCCAAAAAGCTGTCTGTCGCATCGTCCGGCAGTATCAGCCAATCAATATGCTCCGGCTTTCCCGCTGCAAGGTCCATCTGACCCGCAGTCTGGCTCATGTAGTTATTGCCCGCAGGCAGGACGAAAGCGGTTGGGGTGCCAGCCGCATTCCGCTCATCGACCATGCGTTGCACTTCGCGTTCGAATGTCTGAGTTGTGTCCTTCGGGCCTGCGATAAATCCATAGCTGAAGTTCACGACAAGCGGCAGGGGCCTGCTGGGCCGGTCTGGGCCGTCAGGATAATCGGCCCAATGTATGATCTTTTGCAACGCCTGCAGGGCATAGCTTGCCATGCTGGTCCCGGAGGTATCGGCGGTCACATCCGAGGGCAACTGGACGGCGAAGATTGGGCGCAGCGCTGCGGTCTCATCGGTAGGCTCGTAGCCGGCAGCAACGTCAGCAACATGCGTGCCATGCGCGACACGATAGGCGAGCGAAAAGTGTTTGTACGGTGAGCTGAAACTTGTTTCATGCGTTCCGAAGTCTACGAAGCCTTTTGTTCGGTAGATATCGTAATCTTCGCCTCCGTTACCGCATATAAGTTTATCTATGTCATGGCTTGTCAGCACTTTCCCGAACGCAACGGTATTGTCCTTCGCTCGCTCGATGTCCTGCAGCCAGATCCGCGACACCCGTGTCCGTTCGACTGACGCGCCTCCAGTCGTGTCAAGATAGCGAAAACGACGATGCGCAAACGCAATGCCATCGTCGATGATACCGACTGCGACTGTCCCCTCCTCAGACACTGAAGCTGCAGTCGCAGTCGCAGACAGTGCCTCTTCTCTCGACTCTTCCCCGGCCAGTTCCTCATTGAATTTCAGACGCACAATAGGCGGGCCCGCGAATCGAATTTCGTACTTACCGTGGATTTCATGCTGACTATCGACTCTAACGTCTTTGTATTTCCCATCCTCGGTATAGATATCGCTTTCCAGCATATAGCAAAAATAAATAAGGGAGACGTTGCCGCCACTTGAAGCCGTGTTCCCAACAGTACTCACGGCTCTTCTCAGCCGCCCCAGCTCCTCGGGCGACATCTTGATCATGCCGTTGTTCCGGCCTTTTTCCACGAAGTCCAGAAGCCAACCCAAGTGACTGGCACTTGTAAGCTCCAAGGACACGGGACATCGACTGTCTCGCTTTATCGAACCGGGTGCGCGGTCGTACCAATCGATATAGCGGTCCGGGCGCCGGATATGTTCTTGTTCCCACGGCATTAAAACGTCTCCAATCAATTAGAACGATTTCAACGCCACTCGTCGCGCGCTGCGGACCACATGTATTCTAGTAAGTTGGAGCTGGAAGACGCGAAGTTTATTTCATCGCCGTTCTTTATAGAGTCGGTTCCACCCTGCTTTTCTACGGCATTCAAAACCGTTTGATAATGAAAGTCGCCTTGAAAACCTCGGCCATCAAATATTTTGGAATTCATGCGTGTCCGACGACCGACGCGACAAAGATAGTAATCGGACAGCGCTTGAGCGAGCACCATACCGGCCACGCTATCGACCGGAAAATGAAGCCCGGCCACGGTCCGGTTGTTCGCGATCCTTTCAGCATGCCGAAGGAGTTGTGTCCGGACAGTGTCGTGGTCCATCTTGAGGCGCCCGTTGTTGTCCTGCGCGTCCTGCAAGAGTTCGGACAGGACAAATGCCACCACGAAAGCTTCGGTGGCATGACCACTTGGCAAGGAGCCGTGGCCGGGCGTTTGAATAAGCGGGTGGACTTGCGGTGAATACTCAACCGGCCGGCGGCAAGCCAGCGCATGTTTCACGCGATGCTCGATAACAATCGTCGCGTTCAGAACAGATCTTAAGAGTTCGAGCGTACGCCGGGTGCGGGCATGATGCAGATACGAAACCATCCCGAAAAACGCGAGTATGTCGGATGCCGCACTCACAATTTCAGTACTACGCTCTTGGCGCAACGCTGCGTAATTGCGCAAATACTGGATTTGCCCCTGAAAATCAGCCGGCTCCGGCCGCGTAAGGCAGCTGAGCATGCACTCAGTCTTGGTATCTCGATCGTAGTAATGCACCGCAACCGATTGTCCAAGTTTTCCGGTGTCAAAAACAATTCCCGATATCAATTCTGTTGTATAGGCGCGAGTTCTGATGGCAGTTGACCAATGCTCAACGACCTCCGGTTCGTTGGGCAGATGGTCCGGAGGCGAACCATCATCAGCCCAATAGCCGCGGACACCGTCTCCACTGGTCAGTCTGGCCCGCGTCATTAGTTGTGATGGCCGGATAGAGGTATCTCTTTCCCCGCCTTCGCCACCCTCGCCACCTTCACCGCCTTCGCCGCCCTCACCGCCAAATATCTCACCGCCCTCGCCACCAAAATACAGCGCTCGTGACATTATGATTTGCTCCCGGATGCATCGTCGATTAGTTGAATGGCGCTTCAAACTGGCCAACCGACTTCGAGAGCGCAATCTGCGCCAGGCGAAACCACAACGAATTAGCGCATTTTTAGCGCTCGAGCAGCGGCGCTAATAGGGCGTCCTCGGCTGATCGAACACTCTGATTCAGAAACCAATTTTGATTGATAGCGCTCATTTTGGGCTGCGTTGCAACAGGCGGCCAATGCTCAGCGCTGCAGCTGCGCGCGGGGGCATTGACGCAAATATGTCTGCTGTCGGAATATTCGACGGCGGCTCTACAGCCGCGATGCCCAACCGGAAAATTATATACGTTCCTGCGAAAGCTGAATATCATATCCTGGCCAGAGCTGGCGCGTAATCCGCAACGGACAACGATCATGCGACCAAAGTCGGGAAAGGCGGTAATCCATGTACTCGGGCCCTTTCGGCTCGTGAACTCCAGCCGCCAGAATTGCACACCGCGTGGCCGAAAGGCCTGCGCGGTGCTTGCCCTCCTCGCATTGTCGCCGCACGGCACCCGCGCTAGACGATGGCTTCAGGACAAGCTCTGGAGTGACCGAGGCCAGGAACAGGGTGCAGCCAGCTTGAGGCAGTGTCTTGTTGAAATCCGGCGCGCTCTAGGGGCGGATCGCGACGCCATCCGGACCAACAATCTAACCGTTTCGCTTGACCCGACATATGTGGATGTCGACTGGCGGGATTGGCAAAGCCATGCCGACACGGATAGCGCAGCCGCAAACGTTGAACTGCTCGAAGGCCTGGATATCCGTGATCCGGAGTTCGAGGATTGGCTCCGCAAACAAAGGCGCGCCCTTGAAGCCCAACTGGAACGGCCATGCGCGCACGACGTCGATCGTGACACAGGCCGTGCGGCTTCAACATCTTCTGAGCTGTTGATCCTGAGCAACGGCCCTGACGATAAACATGCAAACGACAACGTAATTGGTGACTGTCTGCTTGATGCGATCTCGAAGACTGTTGCAGAAGTGGCAGCTGTCAGCGTCGTCGACTACCGCAACGAACCAGATCGTCTGAAAGCTTGGAGAAAGACGGCAACAAACGACCGCTCACTCGTCCTGCAATCGGCTGTCACGCAAGCCCCAGGGGACAACGCGTTGCGCGTCGTGCTCACGCGGGAGCGTAGCAACCAGGTCGTCTGGTCAGCCCGGGCCGGCTGGAACGGCAAAGACAGCCTGCATGTCGACAGCGAGCGGTTCTCGAAACTGGTCAATCAGGTCGCAAACATTGCCGTCAGCGAGTATTTGAAACTTCATACGGAGGATGAGTCCAAGCCCGTCGCCAGCGCACTCTGTAAAATGGGCATTCAACATTTTTTCCGCCTCGGCGCAGACAATTTCGAGATCGCAGACCAGTACTTCAAGTGCGCGTTTGAGTTGGAGCCTAAGGGTATCTACCTGGGCTGGCGGGCCTATCTTCGGACCTTCATGCTGGCGGAGCAGCAGTTCGCATGTCGGGAAACGCTGACCGACGAGGCCGTGGACTTTATCACGCGCGCCTTGGAGCTGGATCCCCACAACTCGTACATCGCCAGCTTCGCCGCACAGGTCCACTATCTTGTGAACCGGTCGTATGTCGCGGCTTATGAGTACGCCGAGCGGAGCATCGAGCTCAACGAAGCGAACTCGGTCGGCTGGATCCAGCTGGGCATGGCAAAATGCTACCTTGGCAGGCTGCAGGCCGGTGTTGAAGACACGCGTCGCGCAGTGCAGATTGCCGGCACATCGCCATTCAGGTTTCACCTTGCCGGTCTGAGCTGCATTGCCAGCTCGATGTCGGGACAAGTTGATCAGGCAATCCATCTTGGTGAGGCCAGCCATGCACTGAAGCCGAACTTCGCGCCCGCGATGCGCTATCTTTCGGTACTTTATCTGCACAAGGGCGATGAGCAGAGGGCCTGGGCCATGGTCGAAAAACTCCGGGCCCGCGAGCCTGGTTTTTCATACGACCGACTGAAAGACCCGTCGTATCCGGCCGCGGGCCTGCATCGGTCGGGATTGATCCGCTCTCTGCCAGCCCGGCAGATCTGATTGACAGCAAAGTCCCTGAGTAACCCAAGCATTGATGACACCTCGTGCAACGGCGCCAACATCGAGTCGTGGCCATGGTAATTAGGCAACTGGGCAATTAGGCAGTCGGACCGTTCAATGTGCACCGCTGCGCACCATACGACGGTGGGACGCTCTCATGCGGGCCAACGGTCGAGAAACCGACGACGCCACCTTCGGCCGCGTTGACACCTTTCCCGCAAATGCGGCGGTGAACCCGGTCTCCAGCTCCGATGACGTTCACCGCGACCAGATCGCCCGCTCGAATACCGACAAGACACAAACCGGCAGGAGCTCAAGAATGACGCCACCATCCACGATCGGATTTGTCGGGCTTGGCCAGATGGGACAGCCAATGGCCGCCCATATCGCCAAGGGCACAACCCCGATCGTCTGCTACGACCGAATTGACGGTCTCGGACCCGAGGGCGCGATGAGCGCCAACGCACTGGCAGACGTCATCAAACAAGGCGACACGATCTTCCTGTCGCTGCCAGACGGAAAAATCGTGACGGCAGTCGCAGGCCAGATTGCCGCCATGGACGATGTTGCCGGCAAGGTGATCGTCGATCTGTCGACGATTGGTCCAGCCGCGGCGAAAGAGGCTGCCGCCACACTCGGCCGCGCCGGCCTCACCTATATTGACGCGCCGGTCAGCGGAGGACGTCAGGGCGCGCTGAAGGCAACGATTACGATCATCTGGGCAGGCCCTGAAGCTGAGTTGGATCGTCATCGGCCGATTATAGATTTGTTTTGCGCGAACGCGTTTCACGTCGGCGACCAGCCTGGTCAGGGCCAGGCTGTCAAACTCCTGAACAACTTCCTGTCGGCAACCGCGATGGCCGCCTCAAGTGAAGCCGTTCTGTTTGGCCTGAGCCACGGCGTCGACATGAAGACCATTCTCGACGTGGTCAAAGTCTCCACCGGCAACAACACGGCGATCGCCGACAAATTCCCAAACCGCATCCTGACCGGAACCTACGATGCAGGTTTTTTTGCCGAACTGCTGAACAAGGACGTTCAGCTCTACCACAGTTTCGTCAAGGAAGCCGGCACGCCGAACCAAATGGGCGCGCAAGTCGCCGAGATCTGGCAGCAGGTTGAGGATGCACTGCCGCCGCAATCAGACTTCACACGAGTCTTCGAGGTTCTGGAAAAGAGAGGCAAGTCATGAACTGTGAGCGCCCATATGAGGGCCTGATGCTCGTCGATTTTTCCTAGAGGGCCGGCCAGTCCCGACCGCAGGATGCTGACGACGCAGCAGGGTGCAGATGTCATCAAGGCTGAGCCGCTTGTCGGCGGCCGGGCGCGGACCATAGGCCACGTCTCTGGCAACCATATCGCCTCTCCCATCACCGCCAACAGATCGCAGGAACGATCGACGAAAGGCGATTTCACCTGCGGTGCGACTGAGGCTCCGGGGCACCAACATGCCGATGGCGTTCACCTTGCTGCGCGACCATGCGCCGACAGCCCCACGACAAGCCTTCCAACCGTCACACAAGCATCTTAAACTCCGCCTACAGACGAACATAATGTGGAGCAGAGTGTCGGGGCAGTTGGCATGTTGGTTCATAACAGGACGCGTGATCGCAGAAGACAACGTCGAACATCCAATACAGAGGCTGGCTTCACGCTGCTCGAAGTCCTCGTCGTCCTCGTGATCGTGGTCATGCTGGCGAGCTTCGTCGGCCCGCGCGTGGTCGGGTATCTGTCAAGTTCGCGCGCCAAAGCGGCAAAGGTCCAGATTGAGGGACTCGCCACGGCGTTGGAGCTCTATCGTATGGATGTCGGCCGCTATCCGACGCCCGAAGAGGGGCTTGGTGCACTCGTGCAAAAGCCGAGCAACGCCGAAACGTGGAACGGTCCGTATCTCCGGAAAACGGCGGTGCCAAAGGACCCCTGGGGCAATCCTTACGTGTTGCAGAAGGCACCCACAGGGCAGCCCTACCGGATCGTTTCCCATGGTTCGGATGGTAAGCCGGGCGGCGATGGCGATGCCGCGGATATCACCAACACCGAGTGATGGGCGTGCGCTTCCGATATCTGGCCGGCCAAAGCCTGCGGCTACGAACCGTCGACACATGCCGTTAACTCGTGGCGTTCGGTCGGTTTGCCATCATCGGCGTCCCACACCCACGGATACGTCGACCAATCGAGGAGGACATAACCGCGCTGCGTACGACTGGCCCGGCGAATGACCATCCGGCGATAAGCTCTGTGGTGTGCGCGTTCGCCAACGGCTGTCACGAGGATCCGAAAGACACCGGCACGACCGATACTGTTAAACAGCGACGTGTTGATCTTGTCAGACATCGCCTGCTTCACCGACACCGGAACCTTACGCCAATCCACACCTGGGAGACCGGATGACACCGTGACGTGTGGCACAAGTCTCTGCAGCAGGTCGTCGGTCATACTCGGGAGTTGGTCGAGTTCAAGCACCTTGGCGAAGGGTGCATTCTTCGGACCGAACGCACGTCCGGCAGCAATATAACGGGCGGCCTCGGAGTCCCCGGTCGACGCGTCGACACGATCACTGTCGCGAAAGTCCACGATCTCGGTCGCGACCCGACCGGCATCCGCCGGTTGCGTCAATCCCATCGTCTGTATCAGGGCCGCAAGCAAAGGACGCGGTGCAGCGTTGAGATCAAAAAGACCGTCGGCCTGACGGGCCCGCAAGGAGATTCGCGCGTCTGCCATCCGGCATATGACCGCCGCCTCCGGCGCCGCATCTCCAAACCCCACCGCGATCGGCTGCCGCCGCGCCAAGCGCCACGCCATCCATCGTGCAACGCTGTCGGCGTGTTCCTGGACCTGGAACATGACCTTCGCGTGATCGGCCTCGCGAAGCTGCTCCCGTGCGCGCTGCGATACGAAAACGGCGAGCGCTGCGACAAGACCAATCAAGGCGAGGACAGACACCAGAACGAATCCCGCCTCGTTCCCGTCTGGTCGTCGCCGAAGCCGAGATCGCATCAGGCCAATCCCTACCGAACGATCCGATCCGCATCGTCGAGCGCCTTCGGCAGCGAGCGACCAACGGGTGGCTTCAATTGCTCCAGGCGCCGCCGGAACTCATCGGTGACGTGCTTTCGGTCGTCGCTTGTGCGGACAATAACCGGCCGAATAAAGATGACCAGTTCCGTGCGATCTTTGAGGTCGTCCTTGCTGCGAAAGGCGGAACCGACAATCGGTATGTTGCCGAGGACCGGCACTTGCCCCTTGGACACGTTCTTGTTGGTCTGGATGATCCCGCCGAGCGCCAGTGCCTGCCCATCCTGCACCACAACCGTGGTTTTGACTTTGCGTTGCCGGATTGTCGGCGAGTCGATTCCAGACGTCGTCGTCTCCGTGACGTTGCTCACCTCTTGCTCGATCTCAAGCATGATTTTACCGTCGCGCCCGATCTGCGGTGTCACCGCCAGAATCACACCGGTGTCGCGTTGTGTAATGGAATTGACGATCGGCGCATCCGGGTCTGTAACGCTTTGCGCGGTTTGCGTCACGACCGGCACCTCGTCCCCGATTTGCAGTATGGCCTTGCGATTGTTCAAAACCATCAGCGACGGTGACGATACGATATGCACCTTTGTAATCTCAGACAGCGCATCGAGCACAACCGCTGAGTTCGCCGCCTCAAAAAAGTATGAAAACCCCGGGAAGGCTGCATTGACGGCTCCGGACACGGCGTTGGAGAACGTGACGTCGTGCTTGCCCTTGCTGAAGAACCATTTGACGCCGTACCGCAGATCATCCGTCAGTGTGACTTCCGCGATAATGGCCTCAAGCAGAACTTGCGCCGGGAGAGCATCGAGACGCTCGAGAATCCGTCGAATACGGTCGTGCTCCCGGCGCGGCGCGTAAACAAACAACGTGTTGTTCGCATCATCGGGCACAACCTTCAGGTCTCCGGATCCGGTCGTGGTATTCGTAAGCGTCGTCCCCGCGGATGACCGCGCCGTGCTGGTCGAAGCCGTGTCACCGACGGGCGCGGTGCTCCGGCCATTCGCATCGTCCAAGCTGCTGTTCAATCCGAAGTTGGCTGTCGCCGGTTGCTCTGCCGTCAGCGAAACACTTCGCGGCTGACCAAGCCGCGGTGCCGTCGATGCAGCGGCGGCCGCCCCCCGTTGCGATAAGATCTGTGACAACAATGCGCCAACCTTAGTCGGAGATCGGCTCTGGCAGCGATAGACAAGAAGCGTTGGCTTCGTCGAAGCGGCGGAGCGATCGAGCTTCTCGATGAGCGCGCTGGCGTGGCGAAGCTGGGCTGTGCTGCGCGCGACAATGAGGACACCGCCAAGCCGATTGTTCGGCACGAGCCTGAGTGGGGGCCTGCCGGTCTCTCGACGTCCGGTATTCAGAATCCTGTTGGCGGTTTCGACGACCGCGGCCGGCTCCAGATTGCGCACTTGAACAAGCGATACATCGTGGGCCGCAATCCAGCTGACATCAAACATCGCGATGAGTTCGCGGAGACGCTGGATGGTCTTTTGTGACCCGCGCGCGATAATAATCTGTCTCTGCGTTCCGATGTAACGGATCTCCGTGTTCGGAAGCACGCGCGACGCAATAGTATTGAGCTCCGAAGCCGAGATGTATTTCAGCGGAATAACATAAATGGCGTCACCAGTCTTGATATCACCCGACGATGCGCCACTGCGTAGCGGAAGACCGGTCGTGCTCCGCGCCGAGCGGATCTCGATCGGATCACCGTCGTCAATCAGCTGTGCGCCATTGAGTTCCAATGCCGTCGCAAAAGCGCGGAGTGCCTGCTCCTTTGGAATGGGTGCCCCGGTCTGAATTGTAATCTGGCCTTTTACATCGTTGCTCACGACAAAGCTTCGGCCCAGAATGTCAGACAGTATGGCTTTCGCGGCGAGCGGGATCGCCACGTTCTTGAGATTGATAACCGCTCCATCGCCCTGGCTCACCGAACGAACGGCCTTTTGGGTTGGTGTGAAGACTTGAAACGAGTTGCCATCACGCTTCCGGACGATGTGCGTTCGCGCATGCGATGCCGGCGCATCGTCATCCAACACCTCGACACGTCGCCAACGATCAGCCGTTATCTTGGGCTTTGTCGGCAATTCAGAAACCCCGCTCGAGAGCTTTGGAAAGTTTGCCGAGCACGCCGGGAGGACAGCAGCCAACACTGCCACGCCCATCATTCGGTTGAACGCATGATACTGAGACACAATCCGCTCCCGCTGAACTTCCTCTGAAATGCACGCGCGCGCCTATCTATCGACCGGGATACAGTTGAAACTCTTTTTCTCGTGCGCCGGCAGCCCCCGTAAGCGTGTTCGTCTCGATCTTCGCGACACGCCATTCGCTATTGAGGCGATCACCCACCTTGACCCAAAACGGCGCCCGACCGTCAATTGAAACCAGTGCCTTTTGTGTATCGCCGGACAGAACGACACCCAAAAGCCGCAGTCGAATTTGCGGCGGTGTGCGCGGAACCTGTCGACGGCGCACCGTATTCCGTTTTGGCCTCTTGGGCCGAGAAACACTATTCGGCTTTGGAATACGTCGATCGCGAAAGAATATCGGTTTCTGCAAGACTGCAGCCGTTTGCGAATGCTCTAATTTTCTGATGCTTGGAATATCTGGCTTGGCTTGATCAATTGAGGTTCGCGTTGTCGCAACACCCGCGTGCCCGAACGCTTCAAGCGGTGCCGGGTGTAGCCATCCCAACGCCGCGCAAAGCACTGCAATCATGCTGACGAGCCCGAGCATCAAATCACGGATCATGATGCATCACCGCGTCGGTCAGCCGCATCGGACAGAACGAACGCAACAATCGTCAAATCAGCGGACATGCGATCCATGTCAGCGCCCGATCCCGGCAACCCGGCCTGCTGCGACGATAGTCGCGCGTGCGTCACCAAGAGCAGAGGCTGCGCGTTTTCCAGGGATACAAGGAAACGCAATAAGGCAGCTGTCTTGGCCTGGAGCGACACACTGATCGCGACGCGCTGATCTGACTGGCCGGCGGCGTTCTGCGGCGCCGGGCGTCGCACCTCGCGCGAGGAGGTCAGAACCGCGCCGTGTGATAGCGCCAGAGCCCGAACCCGGCTTTGCACTTTCGCGAACGCGGACGCTGCGCCTGTCTCGTCTGAGAGAAAGTCGCGTCGCAACATGTCGAGGTCGGTGGCGTCAAGCGTTGCATCGGTGCTGGCGATCTGGCGTTGCCGGACAGAGAGGGCGCTGGAGAGTTCCGTAAGTTCCTGTATCTGCTGCCGCGGCTTCTCGAAAACCTCGTCGTGCATGGAGATACCGAGATATGTGATTGCAATAACAAGACCTATAGCGATTGAGATAGACAAGGTCGCATGGATTGCGCGTTTAAGTCGGATATTGAAACGCATGACATCTCGCCCCAAGACTACTCATCCAGCGGTGACAAGCTTAGTTTCAGGCGAAATCGGTCCTGCCCCGTCACCGGGTCTTTAACAATCGGGGCGATAAACTCAGCCGCCGCAAAAACATCTGAGGCGGCCAAAGGATTGGTGAGCGTTGCGGCAGCGTCCGAAAATCCGGATATTACAACAGAATTGACCTGATATTGAAGATCATAAACCCAGGTCGACTGCGGCAGCCGTTTCGACAGTTCGGCTAAGACCACGGGAACCGGGTGCCGCGAGCGCTGAGTGCGCCGCGCACGGGTCAGGCTTGCGTGCATAGTCCGCCGCCTGTCACGCATCGTCGCATCTGCGCGCAGGCGCGCCCGCAGAACACGAACCTGGGACTGCAACTGGTCCATGCGCTGGTCGGCCGCGGCGCGCCAATCATTGACGTGATAGGCCGTCGTCAAAACGAACACAACGAGGGCGGCTGCACAGATATAGCCCATCGGTTTGCGCCGCGAACGCTCCGGATCAGGTCCCGGACCGAGGAGCCGGATCTGGGTACCAGCACCCCGGTCATGCAACCCTATGACATGCAATCGCCTGACGTGATGCCCAGCAGCGTTCAAAACACCAAGAAGCGGGTCGACCCGGTCTCGCGGAATAACAAAATGCGTAACGTCAATCAGGCCGTCGTAACGATCCGGAGCAGAAACGCGTACGCCGCCATAGATATTATCGGGGTGAAACAGTGTTGAGCGCTGGAGTTCATAATTCAGTATTTTCATGAGATCAGGCACACGTGTTTCCGGTACTTTGCGCTGAAACGTCAGCATCTCCTCGCGATCGAGTTCCAAGTGGATTTGAGCAAACATCCGCAAAAGATACGGCTGCGCATTCAAAGCATTGATCAGGGCCTGTTGTGACTCAACGCGCGCTATTGTCGTCTTGTCAGACTGGAATCCGATCGACCGGCACAGCGACCAACCGCTGCCATCACGCTGGATAATGAGTTTGATCGCCGGCGTATCCCACAATTGCCGTATGCGCTCGGGCAAAATCAACGCGAGACCGGCCAACCACCATTGGACAGCACGTTTCAAGGTCTCCCAGCCGCGGTTCAATACCAGTTGCATGATCGATCCTGTGCTTTAGAGTCTCACGGCCAGATCTTGAGCCCTACGAACTTCGGTGCGTTATGCCCGGCGGACGTCAACCACAGAAGTGCTGGAATGGCGAGCGATGCATTGGTTCCGTATGACGCGGACCCGCACGACTTGAAGCAGGCTGAAGCGTTTCTTCAGCTATTGCGCGATCGGTCCCATATCGATGACTACGAAGTGTCTCGTGCAACTGCTGCTGTCCGACAGTCCGGTCAGAGGTTCGATGTTGTACTCCTTGAACTCGGTCTCATCGATCAACACACCCTCAGCAGTGCTCTCGCCGCCTTCTATGGCCTGGACTATGAGGCGACAGCTGTAGACACGCCGGTGTGGATGACACTGGAGGGTGTCGAACGCAATGCGCTGAACCGCTTCCGACTCGTCCCGCTACGTGATGACGATCACACTCTCCACGTCGCGGCACCCGACCCGTTTGCGGCGGACGCCGTTCGCTCTCTTGCGTATCTGACCAAAAAACGTATACGGATTATCCTGCGTCGTCCAGCCTGGATCGACGAGGCCTTGGCTCAGTTTGATTCCGGATCGACCAACGGAGTCGCTGCCTCGTCCGACAACAAAACGGCATCTGCAGAAGATGTCCGCCGTTTGCGCGATCTCGCAAGCGATGCGCCTGTTGTGCGTTTGGTGAGTCGCCTACTCAGCTTGGCGGCCCAACATGGCGCATCCGACATTCATTTCGAGCCGTTCGGAGACCGCGTTCGCGTGAGATTTCGCATTGACGGTGTCACACGGGATGTCGAGTGGTTGGCCGCCGATCTCGAGCAAGCCGTTGTCTCCCGCATCAAGATACTTGCTGGGCTCGATATTGCCGAGAGACGGCTGCCGCAAGATGGGCGTGCGCACCACACGGTGGCCGGGCGCAATTTCGATCTGCGTGTGTCCACCATCCCAGTACGTGATGGAGAAAGCGCCGTTATTCGATTGCTGGCGTCGGATCAAGGCGTCATAACAACATCTGAACTCGGGTTCGATTCCTTTACCACCGGGTTTCTGGACGATGTTTCCCGATTGCCCAACGGCGTCGTGCTTGTGACCGGACCAACGGGAAGCGGCAAGACGACGACGCTGTTTTCCGTTCTCAGCCGCATCAATACGGCGGAGCGAACGCTGTTTACTATTGAAGATCCTGTCGAGTACCGGCTTCGCGGTGTAAATCAGGTTCAGATAAATGCAGCGATTGGATTGGACTTCGCATCGTCGTTGCGCTCGATCTTACGGCAAGACCCCGACGTCGTGATGATCGGAGAAATGCGCGATCATGAGACTGCGGAAATCGCGTTGCGCGCTGCGTTGACGGGACACCTTGTTCTGTCCACCATGCACACGAACTCCGCAGTCGGTGCCGTAACGCGACTGCGCGAACTCGGCCTTCCACCGTTCCTCATTTCAGGCACGCTGTCTGGCGTCATTGCTCAGCGCCTCTGCCGAACGTTGTGCGATCATTGCGCCGAACCATGCGTGGAAACGCAACAGTGGCTATCGGCGAACGCAGGCAAATACGGGCGAGAGATCGGCGGCATCGAACACGCCAACTGCCGCCGTGCCGTGGGATGTTCGCACTGCGCAGGTAGCGGCTACATTGGGCGAAGTATCGTCGCTGAAACTCTGGTTATAGATGAGGCGACAAAAGACCTGATCCTCAATGGCGCGTCGGAACGCGCTATTGCCGCGAAGGGACAAGAGAATGGGATGACGCAAATGGCAGCCAGCGCGGTTTTGAAAGTCGCGTCGGGTGAAACAAGCCTTGCCGAGATTCAGCGGTGCGTGCGCCTATGACCCGCCGCGCCATGTGGTTCGAGGCCATCAATCGCAATGGCAAAGTCATCACCGGCGAACTTGCCGCGGACTCTATCGAAGACGCTCTCGATCAACTCGCATCACGCAATCTGTTTGTGCGACACATCCAACTGCAGAACGACAGGCAACCGCGGGACGACAGGTCCGCGACGTCGTGGAACTTGCCGTTCACCGGCGTCTATCGATTCGGCACCCGGCAGCTTGCGATCCTGCTGCGCGAGCTCGCGACGCTTTCGGCGGCCGGCCTAACGATTGCCGATTGCCTCGAACTGTCCGCCGAGAACGCAACCACGACACGAGCCCGGTCTGCCCTCACAGCGCAAATCGACAAAGTGCGCTCGGGCGTACAACTGTCCTTAGCCCTGCTGCCGCATCTGCAATCGAAACATGCTGCAATTGGAGGGCTGATCGCGGCTGGTGAAGAAAACGGAGACCTTCCGGCCGCCATAAACAGTGCCGCAGCGATGATCGAGGCGCAGCTGTCCTTCTCCAGTCGACTTCAGAGCGCACTCGTCTATCCGGCCTTTCTGGTGGTCTCAAGTCTTGTCGCCTTTGCCATTGTGTTCTTAACGCTCATTCCGACGCTCGCCCCCCTGTTCGACGGCCGCGAGGACATGATGCCCACAGCGCTGCAATGGCTGCTCGCTTTGCAGTCCATCATTGCTGATACGGGCGACAGGCTGCTACTTTTGGCGGTCGCACTGTTGGCTGTAACGGCTGCCTTGATCATCACACGATCTGGCCAGCTCTGGCTCATGCGCGTTGTCTATCGCCTGCCGATCTATGGTCCGATCTGTCGGCAGCGCGATGTGGCGCTTGCGGTCGACACCCTTGCCGTCCTGCTTCAGCACCGCGTTGAAATGCGCAAGAGCCTATCCGCAACGCGATCTGTCGCAAGTGAACCCGGTTTGCGACAAACCTTGGCCGATGCGATCGAACGCATTAACGAAGGCGAAGCGCTCAGCAGCGCACTGGAACGAGCCGATACCTTGCCATCTCTCGTCATTCGGGCCGTACGCTCCGGCGAAGCATCGGGTCAGATTCCTAAGATGCTGCGCAACATCGGATTGGTCCTGAACCAGCAGCTCGAGCGACGCATCGAGCGCACCGTCTCATCCGTCGGCCCTTTGCTGACCTTGTTCATTGGCGGCCTTATTGGCTTCATCGTCATCGTCGTTGTCGAAAGCCTGGCAGCGATCAACAGTCTGGCGGGGTTGTGATGGTCCAGCGGCGCTCAGCCATGCCATCTGTATCTGGAATCGGCGAGCGTGGGTTCTCGCTGATCGAAGTTGTCATCGTTCTCACACTGGTCGCGCTCGCAAGCACGTTGGCGTTGGTCTACGTGCAGGTAAAACCCGACATCATGTCCGCGCGGCAGGACCTGCAGGCTGCGATCGCGAGATCGCGCGCGCGCGCCATATCGGAAAACCGCACAATCGATTTGACCCTTCTGCGCGCCGGCGCACGGCCAGACGATACCTCGGCAAGCGGAGACCGTTTCGTGCTCCCGGACCAGGTGGACGCAACAGTCGTCGCACCTCGGCGGATACAAGCAGGAGCAGGAGCGGGAACGGCTGTCCTCAGGTTCTACCCGGATGGTTCGACCAGTGGCGGGATGATCCGCCTCAAGAACGCAGCCGGCAGTCAAGTCCGCCTGGACGTTGATTGGTTCAGCGGCGCTGTCAGGGTACGCGAGTGATGTCACAAGCTCATGGCGGTGAGGCCGGTTTCACATTGCTTGAAGTTGTCGTTGCGTTGGCGGTCGTAAGTATTGTTGCAGCGACGGCGCTGACAACGGTCTCCGGAGGCGTGAATGCAGACCGCCGAGCCGACAACATCCATCGCACACTCAAGATTGCCAGGCGGCGTTTTCATGATTGGACTTCCGGCAACAGATCAAACCTGAGCGGGACGGATGGAGCACTCAGTTGGACAATCGAAGCGCGGCCGCTTAGCCCGTCACGTCATCGCGGGGAGACGGTTGCGCCAATTGAGCTTGTCTTCATTGCGCGATCAGACACCGGCCAAAAAATCGCTGAGTTTCGATCGATCCGCTTTGGCCCGACTGCGGCAGGCCGGTAGAACGCGACCGCAACGGCACCGAAGCGAACGCGGCATGACACTCATTGAAGTCGTGGTCTCGATTGCGCTCGTCAGCCTGATCGCCTTGATCGTCCATCAGTCCGTGTCGCTTGCACGTCGCGCGCACAGCACGCAGCAGATCCGCTTGACGCAACGCGAAGACGAGCGATTCGTCGATGCAATCCTGATTGCTCTGGCGCACACCGCTTGGTCCAATGTTGACGGCCGTACAGCACAAGACGCACCGCCGACACTTATTGGCACGCAGTCCTCGGTTCATTTCGTCTCAAGCTACGCCCCGAGAGCCAGCTATCAAGGTCTTTTGAACTATCGCCTCGGTATGTTGCCGGATGCGGACGGCACAATCGCGCTCGACGTCACCCCTCATCGTCCGCAATTGCCTACCCGTGACACAAGCACATCGAATGCCCATCGTGCGCGTCGCTCCATCTGCCGGTTCGAACTGCGATACTACGACCGCGACGGTCAGGTCTTCTCGTCCTGGAACCGCCCTGGTGTCCTACCACTGCGGATTGGCCTCACATTTCAATCGGCGCATGGAACGGGCGTTTGCAGCCAAATTGTCATAAACCGCACGGCGCGGCTTGTTTATGCGCGATAATGGGAAGATGAATAGGTTTAATAACAAATTATAAATCCAATTAAAAACCACGGATCCATGACTCATAATGCTGATAATAAAGCCATGAGAGATCAAGGAGAAAGTTCGCAAGGTCGCGCAAACAACGACAATAGCCAGTCACGGGCACGGCGCACGTCAAGTCTAACCATAAACGTCCGCCAGGCACCACACACCCCAGATAGCCGGCGCCAGGAACACACCAAACGGAATGCGGCACTGCAAGACGTCGCTGCGCCACGCGTGCACTGCGGCGCCGTAGGCCAATGCGCTCAACGACGCGACAAGAAACACGTGTGGCAGTAGCGTCGGCCCAACCCACGCGCCGGCAACAGCGGCCAGTTTGACGTCGCCAAGCCCAATGGCCTCGATCCCCCGCGTTTCATCGTACCACACGCGCAACAGATAAAGCGCACCCGCAGCACCGATTGCGGCCACCACATGCCATGGGTCCGCGACTAACGCGCTGGCACCGCCCAGGAGCGAGCCCGACAACATCAATCCGACCGGAATAGCCGGCAAGCTCAAAAAATCGGGAATGCGAAACGCCCGCCAATCATAAACGACAATGGCGATTGCGCCGGCCAAACCCATAAAACCGATCGCAACGCGCAAGACCTCGGTGATCGTCATCGCCTCCACCCAAAAGATAACGTCTATAGAAATCGGCGAAGCGGATTGGCCGCTCCAGTTCGGCCGCACAAGCGCACGCTGTTTATCGCGCCTGGATCAGAGTCAATTCATGAATCGGTAAAACTGATTATCGTCCGCGGTCCCTCCCCAACCCATTTTTCAATTGATATTCAGTATACGTTTTTTTGCATCAACAAACACGGCGCGGTCACGATGGTGAACGTCTGAGCACGGGCAATCGCCAGCGGACCGTTGTTGGGGGGACTATGCGGGCACTCCTGGTGGCAGTCATTCTCGGCTGCGTTTCTAGTGTGTGCGGCGTTTCGCCGGCCGCAGCACAAACCGGCTCCACCGTAACAGCGGCGCCGCAATCGCGGCTTGATACAGTACTCGACGGCTGGCCAGCGCGTGTTGTTTATCGCTCACGGCTATTCCTCGCTGCGCTCGGGCCCCATCGAAATGGCGCATTCGCCATCTCGACATTTCAAATGCCCAACGCGGGAACACCCGCGTTGGGGTTGGGGGGCGCCGCAACGCGCCGGGCCGCAGTTGCGGCCTGAAACAGT
>JBCDAH010000069.1:0-24217 GCA_039186015.1 Pseudomonadota bacterium | reverse complement strand
TGCCAGACGGCTAACTCGCGCTGGTTGTTGATCACTCACGGCTGTTCCAGCCTGGAACCGTCCTACCAGGATAGCCCGCGCTCAAGTAGCGAGCGCTTGTCGCGAGCGGTAGCGCAACGAAAGACCCGCCTCGACCTCCATCAGCGCCATCAATGCCCCATAAGCGTGGGCGTCGTAGCTGGACAAACTGAGCTGACGCACGAAATGGCCATGGGCCGCCAGGTCCCCGGCCAGCGGGCGCGTCGGCGCGACGCCGTGCAGATCGACCAGTGCAGATCCGCCCACATGCAGTCCCAGACCGGCCGGGTCCTGACCGCACATGGATTGGGGTGACACCGTCATACGCGATGGCGCCGCGCCGCTATCCTCTTTGGCGCGCACCTCAGATGACGCATCCTGTGCGATATTCCACCGCGCACAGGCCCAAGCCGAAAAGCGCGCCAGGCGATCCGCAACCGGGATGATGATACGATCGTCATTGGCTGTCGATTGCGCCAGAACGGGCGACATCAGAGCGGGCCACACCAGAACCGGGCGCACCGGGTCGTGGAGCGCAGCAACGACCGCACACGCACCCGCGCGAACGGACATCAGATCTAGACCGCGCGACATCCCCACGAGCAATCCGTGCACCGAAAAGGTTTCGGCTGCGTCCTTAAGCGTGAGCACCTTGCCGCCGGACGCCTCAATCAGGTCGGCAAGCTCAGGATGGTGCATCGCGCCAGATGCGCCGTGCACGCAGGCCAAACGTTGTGCCAATCCATCACGACCGATCGCCGCTTGTGCCACGGGCAGCAGAGTGCGGGCTTGCTGCAGCGACGTGTCGCGATACGCATCCGCCATGAAGATCAGGCCGGTTCGCGAAAAATCGAGCGTCTCGCCAACCTGGCGCAAGGTATCCGGATCACAGGTGTCGTAGATGCGCGTGCGCGGTCTAAGACGCTGCGCCCCTTCGCCAACGCCCGGAATGTTCCAGCCCTGGAACTGCGCGGCGGCCTGATTGGACAAGCTGCTCAGGCCGCTGCCAAAGAAGGCGATCTGGCGCGTGTGGACCTCAAGGTCCGCAATCAATCTGCGGGCCGCATCGTCGTCAGCCTCAAACTGATCGGCCCGAAGGCTCTGATCGATGCGCGCGAGTACGGCATCAACGATATGCGCGAACGGATCCGACGTCTCGTGATGTCCAGCCACGAGGCTGTGCGCGAGATCCAATCGAGACGCTGCGAACTGAGTGTCGGGGCACCAGATCTCCCAGTTCAGTCCGGCAATGGTCCCCGATGCTACAGCAGCAGCCCGAACTGTCACCCCGGCAAACCGTCCGGCTGACCGACAACTGTGACGTTCAGAGCATCGATATCCAGCAGCCGCTTGGCAACGCGACGAATGTCCTCAATCGTCACGGCTTCGATCTGCTTGTTCCGTGTGTCGACGTACGACAGACCCAGGTCTTCGAGCTGAATGCCGAGCAGCTGCTGCGCGATTTTGCTGCTGGTGTCGAACCGCAAGGCGTAGGACCCGGTCAGGTAGCTCTTGGCGTTCGCCAGCTCTTTCTCGGTCGGGCCATCATCCGCCATGCGCTTCAATTCGCTGCGAATGACTTTGAGACTCTCTGCGACACGCTCGTTCTTGGTCGCCACACCGCCTGCGAAGATTGCAGCACCGTCCAATGTCTGAAGATAGCTGTAGACGGAGTACGCCAGCCCGCGTTTCTCACGCACTTCGTTCATCAAGCGTGACGCAAAGCCTCCACCACCAAGGATCTGGTTCAGGACAAACGCCGCCATGAAGTCCTTGTCCTTGCGCGCAATCCCCGGCAGCCCGAAAACGGCGACCGATTGCGGCACAGGCATCTTGACGACGGTTTGCAGACCCGTTTTCAGCTCGGCCTTGGGAATCGGCTTCAGGTCAGCGCGCTCCGGCAGATCACCAAAGACCTCATCGAGCAGCGTCTTTAGCGTTGCAGCATCAATGTCGCCCACAACGGCAACCTTGACGGTATCGCGCGCGAAGACACGCTTGCGATACCCTTCGAGATCGGCAGCCTGAATGGATTTCACACTCTCTGGCGTCCCATGCGATGGACGCGCATAGGGATGCCCCGCAAACGTCTTCTCGGCCCAAACCCTCCCCGCAACGCGGTTTGGGTTTTTTGCGTCAAACGCCAAACGAGACAACAACTGTTTCCGCATGCGTTCCACCGCATCCGCATCGAACCGCGGCTGGGTCAGGGCAAGCTTCAACAGCTCAATGGCCTTCGCGCGATTTTCAGTCAGTGTCTGCAAGCTTACGGAGAAATGATCGCGGCTGTCGCTGAACGAGAGTTTGACCGCGTTCTCTTCGAGCAGGCGCTGGAAGGTTGCCGCATCAAGCGAACCGGCGCCTTCATCCAGCATGGTCGACAGGAAGTTGGCGAGGCCGGCTTTGTCGTCCGGGTCTTGCGCGCTGCCACCGTCGAACGCGATGCGCATGGCAATCAACGGTACGGACCGCTCTTCAACCAGCCAGGCTTCAACCCCACTGGTGCTTTTGACGACTTGAATGTCCATGGCTTGAACCGGTTTGGGTGCCAAGATCCATACGCCGATCGTAAGCACGGCAAGCGCGACGGCGAGATGATGGCGAATCCCGAGACTGAAGGTAAAGCTACGCAACGTGGAAATCATTATGATCGGTCCTTCACCTTAGGATCTCGTCGCCGGCTTGGCAGAAGATGATTGAGGTTGGGACGGAACCGCCTCCGGGATGAGGTAGCCGGTCACAGATGCGTTGATGTTCAGATAGCTTGCAGCGACCCGCTTGATATCATCAACCGTCACCTTTTTAAGCGCTTCTGGCCAGCCGTCGATTTCGGCAATCGTATGCCCGACAACCAGGCCCCAGCCGTACCGCCGTGCCAAAGTTGACTGGCTGTCGATCTCGTAAACGAAGTCCGCGATGTAAGCTTTGCGTGCCCGGTCCAGTTCCGCTTGCGTGACACCGTTTTTGATGACGTCAGCAATGACCTTGTCGAAAGCGGCCTCAAAGTCTTCCAGCGTGACACCGTTGGCCGGCACGCCGTAGAATACGGCTTTGCCCGTATCCAACGCGGAGCCGCTGTAATAGCCGCCCGCACTTGAGCCCACTTTGTCGGCGGAGACGAGCGTCTGATAAAGACGGCTTGTCGTGCCGGATGCGAGGATCTTGAGCAGCAGGTCCAAGGCTTCAGCGTCGCCAGCCTTGGCTGTGGAGTAGCTCGGCACGCTGTAAAAGCGGCGGAAGACAGGCTGGCCGGCACGAGCATCGCGCAAGACAACGCGACGGGCTGCGCGCGAGACAGGCTCCTTCACGCGGACCCGCTTCGGCGAAATCGCCGGGTCAGCAGGAATCTTGCCGTAGGTCTCTGTTGCGAGGCGGCGCACGTCATCTGCCGTGACATCTCCGGCCACGATCAAGATCGCGTTGTTGGGTGCATAAAACCGCTTGTAGAAGTCGAGCGCGTCCTTGCGGCTCAACGTCTTCATCTCGTGCATCCAGCCGATCACCGGAATGCCGTAGGGATGGCCAAGATAAAGCGCCGCATTCATTTGCTCGGACAGCAGCGACGACGGGCTGTTCTCAACCCGCGAGCGCCGCTCTTCCAAGATGACGTCGCGTTCAGTTCGCACATCTTCTTCGTTGAGCTTGAGGTTGACCATACGGTCCGCCTCCATGCGCATCACCGTTCCGAGGTGCTCGCGTGTGATGCGTTGGAAGTAGGCTGTCGCGTCCTGGCTCGTAAACGCATTGTCCTGACCGCCCAGGCGCGACACGATTTTCGAAAACTCACCGGACGCAAGGTTCTCGGTGGATTTGAACATCAGGTGTTCCAGGAAATGCGCGATTCCCGAAACACCGATCGGCTCGTCGGCCGCGCCGACCCGATACCACACCATGTGCGTGACAACCGGCGCCCGGCGATCCGGCACCACCACCACATGCATGCCGTTGTCGAGCTTGAATTCCGTCACCTCCCGCTTGATGGCGGATTCGGCGGATGCTGACCCAGCAAGTGTGAGCATGATTATCATCCAAACTGACGTCAAAAGACCCATTGTGGGCCTCATCAAGCCTGCGCGCATGCGAAAGACCTCACCAATCGAAAACGTAATACGAGACCCGGTGCCCTCGCTTGTCGGACAGTTCGGGATGGGATGGCTTCAAGTCAAATGACAAGCCGTTCACGTCCAATACGGACGAACTGCGCGGTGTGAAACGTTCTACTCTCGTTCAAGCGCTGGAAAACCGGCAAGATCATTCATCAGGCGCGGATGATCGTAAGTGCGCCGCAAGCACGAGACGGCTCACACCAGGATGAACCGACCGCTGGCGTTAGTTCGGATTGGTTCCGTTCGGATTATCAAGCGGATTGGAGCCCGAGAGCTTCTCCAGAATGCTCGGGTTGCATCGCCCCATCGGCCCGTCGATCAGCTCGTCCTTGCGGTTCATCAGGCGCGCATGATCCAACGCTTTTTTACAGTAGGCGTCGTGTGCCGCCTTTTTTCGTGCGAGATCGGCGCGCTTCACGTCCTCAGGGTTAACCGGGAACCGTTCGTTCGTATTCGTAACCGCAACCTGCTCGGGGCGCGGGGCTGAACCCGGCTGTGGCAGGCGCTCGGTTGATGGCGGCATAACCAGGCCGGCGCGTGATTTCAGCTTTTTCTCGCGCTTGGATTCGGCGATAGCCTTGTCGCTGACGCCAAGGGCGTCGAACACGCCGCCTTCGAGCGACACGCCGCCGCTACATCCTGCGACAGTCGCGCTCACGGTGATTACTGCAGCGAATCGCGCGAATCCACGCGCCATGCCGGCGAAAGTCGCGCGATTTTGCCCGGCGAGAGTCGCGCGATTTTGCGTTGCATCATTCAACATGCCGTGGTCCCCTCACGGTCGACCGGACAGTCATCCGGTGGTTCTCGGCGCCGGAATCCACGCCGATTTATTCGGCGATCTGGCGCTTAGCTCCCCCCGTTGCGATAAAACCGTCGTATAGGAGTCCGACGACTCCGGCAACAATGGCGGCATCCGCAACGTTGAACACGTACCAATAGACACCAAACGCATGTAGCGAAAAAAAGTCAGCCACACCACCAAGATGCACCCGATCGATCGCATTTCCGATCGCACCGCCTATGATCAGTCCGACACTAACGGCCATCAGCCATCCCGAGCCGGCACGCGCGAGCCAAACCGCCATCACGATCGAGACAACCAGCGCAAAGCCTGCCAGCATCAACTGGCCGCCCTGGCTATCCTGCGTAAACAGCCCGTAGCTGATTCCCTTGTTAAGGACGAACACGAGGTCCAGAAACGACGTGACGGAAACACGTCCCTTCTCCGCGATCTCGTAAACGTTAATCATCCACCACTTGTGGACCTGGTCGACGAGGACAACCACCACGGCCATGCCCAGCCCGAGCGCGGACCATCGCCCCCAAAACCAGCCATTTCCTGTCTGTTCCGTCGCCATCTTCTCGCTCGTCGCTTATTCTGACTGCGCCATCAGCTCACGCACGGCGGCTGCATCCCGCGCCGAGAGGTCCGGATAGTCCGGATCAGACCCGACATCATCCGTGATCTGCCAGGAGCGTGCGCACTTCGTCCCCTCTGCCAATTTGGGATCGACCGCCACATTGGCAACGTCCGGCAAGGTGAAGGCGTGATCGGGAGCTGGGAATGGATGCAATACGGCACCAGAGGTAATGGCCAGCTCAGACACATCCAGGCCATCGAATGCCGCGCGCAGAGCCTCGTCATCGATATAGACAATCGGCGCGGCTTCAAGGCTCGATCCGATCCGCTTCTCGCGCCGCTCGACTTCCAGCGCCCCTGTGATCACTTGCCGCACTTTGAGAACTCGCGCGAAGCGCTCTGCCAGCGCCTCGTCCCGCCACTCGGCCGGCAGCTCCGGGAAGGTCTGAAGATGGACAGAACCTTTGTCGCTCGGATGCCGCTCAAGCCAGGCCTCCTCTGCCGTGAAGCAGAGAATGGGCGCCAACCATACGGCCAGGCAGTCAAATAGCTTCGAGATCGCGGTCAGTGCCGCCAGGCGCTTTTGCGATGAGGGCGGCTCGCAATACAACGCGTCCTTGCGCACATCGAAATAGAACGCCGACAAATCTGCATTCAGAAATGTCGCGAGCTGACTGACAACGCGCCGATACTCGTAGGCCGCGTAGGCCTTGCGCACCTCAACGTCGATTTCGGCCAGACGATGCAAAATGTACTGCTCAAGCAGCGGCATGTCCGCATAGGCAACCTCCTTCGCCGGATCATGATGGGCCAAGGCGCCGAGCATCCAACGCATGGTGTTGCGCAGTTTGCGATAGGTCTCAACAAACGTCTTCAGGATCTCGGGCCCGATGCGCAGGTCATCCGTGTAGTCCGATGACGCAACCCATAACCGGAGGATATCGGCGCCGTATTGCTTGATCACGTCCTGCGGCGCGACCGTGTTGCCGAGCGACTTCGACATCTTCTGACCCTTCTCGTCCAGGACGAAGCCATGGGTCAGAACAACGTCATATGGCGCTCGCGCACGTGTGCCGCAGCTTTCCAGCAGCGAGGACTGGAACCAGCCGCGGTGCTGGTCGGAACCTTCGAGATACATGACGGTGTCGGTGCCGCCATCAACCGTACGATTGATGCCGGACAGGCCAGGAAACGCTTCCGAATCTTCCAGCGTAAACGCGTGTGTCGAACCGGAATCGAACCAGACATCAAGAATGTCGGTCACTTGCTCCCATGCGTCCGGATCATCGACCAGACCATCCAACAGCTTTGCCTTGGCATCACCGGCAAACCAGGCATCTGCGCCCGCCTTCCGCATGGCCGAAGTGATCCGCGCCACCAACTCGTCGGACTTGGCGAACATCGGCCCCGGCGCCAGCTGGTCGGTCTCGACGTTCCGGAAGACGGTGATCGGCACACCCCACGCGCGCTGCCGTGACAGCACCCAGTCCGGCTTCGCTTCCACCATGCCACGCAAGCGGTTCTGGCCGACCTTCGGCACAAATTCGGTCTCTTCGATCGCTTTGAAGGCCAGATCGCGCAATGTCGCGTTGCCGCCAACATCATCATTCAGCGGCGTGTCCATATGCACGAACCACTGCGGCGTGTTGCGGAAGATCACCGGCTTTTTGGACCGCCAGGAATGCGGATACTGGTGCTTCAGCCGCCCGCGCGCCATCAGACCTTTCGCAGCGACCAAAGCTTTGATGACCGCATCGTTGGCTTTGCCTTTGTCACCCTTGGCCGTGATCACCTGCTCGCCAGCGAAGCCCGGTGCTTCGTTCGTGAACTTGCCGTCCGCACCGACCGTGAACGGAATCCGCGTCTCGATGCCCCGGCCGGCCAGCTCAGCGGCATTCTCCATCCAGATGTCGAAGTCCTCTCGGCCATGGCCAGGTGCGGTGTGCACGAAGCCGGTGCCCGCCTCGTCGGTGACATGGTCACCATCGAGGAGTGGGACCTCGAAGTCGTATCCTTTTCCGCGAAGTGGGTGGCCGCAGATCACATCACCGTACTGATGAAAATCTACGTCAAACAATCGTTCCCATGACTCGACCTTAGCGGCCTTCATGACTTCGTTTGCCAAATTCTCTGCCAGCACCACTCTATCGCCAGCTTGTGCCCAATTCCCCTCTGGCGCCGCAGTTACTTGATAGAGTGCATACTTGAGCTTCGAAGAGTAAGAAATCGCCCTATTGCCAGGGATCGTCCATGGGGTTGTCGTCCAGATAACAATGTTCGCACTCTTCAAGGCGAGTGCTTGTTTGTCAGAGACGTTGCCAGTCCATGGGCCCAAATCCATCACCGGAAACTTCACGAACACCGTGTCCGACTGATAGTCGTGGTACTCGACCTCCGCCTCGGCCAGTGCCGTCTGTTCCACGACCGACCACATCACCGGCTTCGATCCGCGATACAACAGCCCGTTCATGGCGAACTTCATTAGTTCGTTCGCGATCGCTGCCTCGGCCCGATAGGACATCGTCGTGTAGGGATTATCCCAGTCGCCGACGACGCCGAGCCGCTTGAACTCGTCGCGCTGCACATCGAGCCAGTGCTCGGCAAATGCGCGGCATTCATCACGAAAGCCCTTGAACGCGGCGGGATCAGAGAAATCCGGCTTGTCCTTGCCTTTGGAGCGATACTGCTCTTCGACCTTCCATTCGATCGGTAGGCCGTGGCAGTCCCACCCCGGCACGTAGTTCGCGTCAAAGCCGGCCATTTGCTGCGACTTGACGACAATATCCTTGAGGATCTTGTTCAGACCGGTGCCGATGTGGATGTTGCCGTTCGCGTACGGCGGGCCATCGTGCAGAACGAACTTCGGCCGTCCGTCAGAAGCGTCTCGCAGGCGCTGGTAGAGATTAGTCCTTTCCCACCGCGCCAGCCATTCCGGCTCCCGCTTGGGCAGACCAGCGCGCATGGGAAAGTCGGTTTTCGGCAGGAACAGCGTGTCGCTCCAGTCGCGGTCCGCACCTTTATCCTGTTGCGCATCAGCTGATTTTACATCGGACATGATCGATCTCATTGTTTCGGGCACGCGCCAGGCCAGAATGGCGGCTGCGTGGACGTGATTGTACCGGGATTTCGAGAAACAAAGGCGTCAGGTCGGCGCGCCCGCGCACGCCTGCGGGCCCGTGGTTAACCACGGGCGGTGCTAATGCTCGCACCTATCAGACCTACTACCGTTCGGAGCATCATCGGATCCGCCATTCGGCCAGCGCTCCTGCCGCGGAGCGAAACAGGGCCCCTCGAATGCCCCAACAGGCGCGGATAAGTCAATATGAAGGGTTTGATGATTCTCGCGCTGGTTGTTTATCGCTCACGGCTGTTCCTCGCTGCGCTCGGGCCTCCGCGGGGGCGGCGCAACGCGCCGGGCCGCGGTCGCGGCCTGGAACAGTGCCCGACGGCTAACCCGCGCTCGAGCCGCGAGCCTGCGAGCGTGCGAACAGCGCCAACTAAAGACTCACGTGCGAACAGCGCATTAGGCTGCGACAAGCTTCAATCCAGCATACGCTGCAGAACGGCCCCGGATATCTTGGCGGCACGATGAATGCGCGCCAGCTCAAGCGATGACACCAAATCTGTGATTGCAGTCCAAAGTTCCGCGATGCCAGTTGCGTCGTAATCCTTCGGCTGAGCAGATCCGTTCGTTGCTCGAGCCCGCGTTGAGACCGGGACGATCGCAGCGAAGTCAGACGACAGCTCCAATTTCAGCCGTTCGATCAACGCGGTTTCATCAGCGGCTTGCTGGATGAGATCGCGGTGCGTCAGCGCCAGAATGCTGTTATCGCGCAGCCTTTCCGGCATATCCCACCAGGCCGATCGCTCGCTCTCCTTCCAGGCTTGCATGCTTGCCGTGCACCACAGCACAGCATCGACATGATGGATGAGGATGTCATCGAGTGATCGCGGAAACCTGGGATCAGCAAGGCCCGGCAGATCGAGAAACTCGACCTTGCGCAACCGAGGCGCCGGGAAGCCGACATCAATCCTCAGCAACCCCTTGTCACCGATCCCGTCCTCGCCACTCCAGGGCCGTCGCGACCCATCGCGGCCGACAACAAGCAGCTCGATGTCGTCAGAGTAATAAATGCGGGTTGCGCTGTTTGTGTTGGCAATTGCTGCAGTTGGCAGACCTTCGAGGCCAATCAACCGGTTACAAAGCGAGGATTTGCCAGTGTTGAATTCCCCAGCGATTCCAACCCTTAGGGTTCGCTGCAGGCGTGATGCCAGCCGATCCAAGGCTCGCTCGGTTCGCGACACCAACTGCGCATTGAGCGCACTGCCCACCACACTGGATCGCGCATGAGCTATGCGACGCAGCGCTTCCGACTTGAGTTCACCAATATCAACATTCAAGACCGTCGCGGCCCCGTCACGCGCCAACCATCCCAAGCCAGCTAACACTCGTCCAAGCCGATGTCACGCCTAAGTAGGGTTGCGCAGACCAACCGCGCGGACGCAGCGCGCTTGAACCGCAACAGCCATACGAATAAGGCCGCGGCATGCCCAAATGCCGCGGCCCTCTCAGATGTAAGGCTACGATACACAGCCGGCCTGCCAACCGACAGGCCCGCATACCCTTAAGATGCGTACTTCACTGAACAGCCGTAAGCGCGCGTGATCGCAGGATCAACCGCTTTGCCGGCTTGGATCAGCTTGAGTGCATTGCTGACGTAGTTGTTCGCGGCCTTGACGTCCGAATAGCGGGCCGTCGGCTTGTCATCGATCGCGCCCTTGTAGGCCAGCTTCCCGTCCGGCGTGATGATGTACATGTGCGGCGTTGTCCGCGCGTCGTAGAGCCGGCCGATTTTGCCTTCGGGATCGAGAACGACAGACGCGGGCAAAGCCTTGCGGGACGTCGTCAGCTCATCAGCCTTTGCGGCTTTGACATAACCTTGCGTGCCGGGAGCCGACGAGATGATGGACAACCAGACGATTCCGTCCTTTTGCGCTTGCTGTTGTAGCGCCTGCATATTGCCGGTGCCATAGTGCTTCTGCACGTAAGGGCAACCATGGTTGGTCCACTCAAGTATGACCGTCTTTCCGCGCAGCTCACTCAGCTTGACCGCTTCACCTTTGGTGTTGGTCCCGACAAAGTCCGGAGCCATCTTCCCGATTTCGGGCGCTGCGAGTGCAGCCGAAGCCGAAAGCCCGACAGCAACCGTCGCGGCTGCGAGCAAACCGCGGAACGGTTTCATCGTGATAAAGCTCATGTATCGATCTCCTCACTTAATTGCCGGCCGATGTTGGCCGCTTCATTGACGCGAAGTGGCGGACCACCACCGCCTCGGTCAAAAGCTGGGGCAGCACGATCGGTGCTGCCGATGGATCAGCGGGATAAAGCAGGTACAACGGCACGCCGGCGCGGCCGTGTGCTTGCAGAACCCGCGTTATGCGATCGTCGCGCCGCGTCCAATCGCCTTTGAGATAAACGACGTTGTACGTGTCGAGCGCGCGCCGGAAACCGTCACTTGCAAGCGCAACCTGCTCGTTGACCTTGCACGAGATACACCAGGCCGCGGTCAGATTGACGAAGACGGCATGCCCAGCGCCGCGCAGTTCGTTCACGCGCGCTTCGGAAAACGGCTCGCTCGGTATGGCATCGGCAGATGCCGCGGCAGAATGCACGGCGCGCTCAGGTGCCGCCTCACCTACGGAACCGACGGCAAGTCGCGGCGCAATCACGTAAAGTCCTGCAAGCGCAACCACGGCAGCGGCACCGACGCGCGCGCGCAACATCCATTGGCCCCGGCCGAGTATCCAGCAAATGAGGCCGGTGAGCACGAGCGCGATCGCCGCAGCCAGGATCCCTTCGCTCCCGGTCTGCAAGGACAACACCCAGACGAGCCACCCGACGGTCGCGTACAATGGAAACGCAAGCACCTGCTTTAAAGTGACCATCCACGCGCCAGGTTTTGGCAAGGCCTTGCGCATCGCGTCAGACAGCGCAAGAAGCACAAGCGGCAACGCAAACCCGATCCCGAGCGCTTGGAGTACGATAACGGTTTCGATGGCCGGACGCGTTAATGCGTAACCGAGCGCAACCCCCATGAATGGCGCCGTACAGGGTGTCGCCGCGATCGTCGCCAGCACGCCGGTAAAAAATGCACCGCGTGGGCCAGACTGCTGCGTTGCAGCTTCTCCAACGCCGACGATACCGCCGCCGATGTCGAACACCCCCGACAGCGACAGCGCCAGTGCGAAGAAAAACAGGGCCAGTGCGAGTACGAACTCCGGCGACTGGAACTGGAATCCCCAGCCGACAACCTGGCCGGTGGCACGCAGCCCGAGCAGAACCACCGCAAGAAGTCCGAAGCTGACAAGCACGCCACCGAGAAAGGCCAACGCAGGCGTGCGGCCGCCATGAGAGGTCAACGAGAGCGCCTTCACCGAGAGGATCGGCAAGACACACGGCATCAGATTCAGGATAAGCCCACCCAGGAACGCGAACAGCACGGCCTGCAACAGACTGACGGATGTACCTGCGCTCGGCGCGATATCCGAACCAGCCGTTGGCGTGGACTGTCCGGATACTGCCGGAGCCGGCAGGACAGCAGCTGCCCCAACCGACGCTGTGATCTCGAAGCTGTTGCGAACATCGGCCCCGTCAATCCGCTCCGTGAGCACCAGGACACCGCTCAGCTTGCTCAGTGGTTGACCGGCCAGTTCACCGCGCGTCAGAACGATCTGCAGCCCGCGGTCGGACCACGTTGCCCGCTGCTCTGCTGCAGGCTTTACAATGCCCCACTCGGCGGGAAAGAAGCGCACATCGCCAATACGAGATGGATCGATATCGCGCGCTTGCACCAACAGCGTGACTTCCGTCTCTGCGACAGAAATGGCCGATGCCCAAGGTGAGGCGATCGGACGTGCGCGTTCAGCGGCTGAAAACAACGCCGCTTCGCTACTGGCGGCAACCGTTCCTCCGCGCGCAACATCCAGTGTGAGCGAGACTGTCTTTTCCTCGGGGATGCAGATCTCTTCGCACACCAGCCACGTCGCGTGCGCCGTGAGTGTAACCTGGTCGGCAGTAATATCCGGGGGCGGTGTCAGCGTGACCGGCAGCAAAATGGTATTGGAGTAGCCGTAATTCATAAGTGGACCAACAGGCAGCGCCTCCGGCGGCGGCCAGTGTATGTCCGATGCTGTCCACCCCTGCGGCAGACGCCACTCAAGCTGGGTCGCCTGCCCCGAGTCTCCGGGGTTCTTCCAATAGGTGTGCCATTTCGGTGTGATGCGCTGGCGCAGTCCAACCTGCAATGGCTTGCCGGGTTGAACGGCCGTGAGAGGCGCCACCAAGTCGGCTTGAACTTTCAGGTCTGCCGCCCCGGCTTCTTGTGCAACCGCACCAATCGCGAGCGTTGCAACAACTGCCATAACGAAGGCAGAACAGTGCTTCATCAGAGATGGCAATTTCGACAGCCCCCGTGAACCCACACCAAGCGCACAACACTCAACAGTATGGGACGTAAGTCGAATGCCGCATCTGTACAAATTACAAAACCGTCAACACGCACGCGATCGTCTCGGGAAACAATCCGGCCATGAATGACACAGCAAATGCCTTTATCGAGAGCTTTACACTTGAAGGTGCGCCTATCGGACCGTTGGCGGGCTTAACATTCGCGGCCAAAGACATTTTCGACGTCGCCGGCCACATCACCGGCTGCGGCAACCCCGACTGGGCACGGACACACGCGACCGCAACAGACCATGCGCACCCGGTCACAACTCTGTTAGCAGCAGGCGCGAAGCTGATCGGCAAGACACATACCGACGAAATCGCCTACAGCCTCATGGGCGCCAACGCTCATTACGGAACACCGCGCAACACGCATGCGCCCGACCGCGTGCCCGGCGGCTCGTCCTCAGGATCAGCGGCAGCAACTGCCGCGGGTCTGGTGGACATCGGACTTGGCAGTGACACCGGCGGTTCCGTGCGCTTGCCGGCCTCGTTTTGCGGCATCTACGGCATTCGTACGACGCACGACCGGATTCCCCTGACCGGCACGATGCCGTTGGCACCTTCATTTGACGTTGCCGGCTGGTTCGCCAGAGACGCAGAGACTTTCGCAAGGGGTGGCCAGGCGTTCGCGATTGCGGAACAACCCGTCGAAGCCGTGCGGCTTCTCCTTCCGGTCGACGCCTGGGCTCTGGCCGATCCGGAAACCGTCCAGGCGCTTGCTCCTGTGGTGGCAGCGGCTCAAGCTAGGTTCGGCTCCGCAGCGCTGACACGTCTGTCTGAAAACGGCCTGGCAGAATGGCGCGAGGTCTTTCGCGTTGTGCAGGCCTCAGAAATCTGGACTGTGCACGGTGCCTGGGTCACGCAGACGCAACCAAGTTTCGGCCCCGGCGTGCGGGAGCGCTTCGACATGGCCAGCAAGATCTCGGAAACGGAAGCCGAGCAGGCACGCACCCGCCGGTCCGCGCTGCGCACCCAGATCCGGTCGCACCTCGGGGCGGACGGGATCCTGATTCTGCCGACAAGCCCGGCACCGGCGCCGAAACTCAACGCATCGGAGGCCACGCTGGACACGTTCCGTGCGCGCGCGCTGGAGCTCTTGGCGCCGGCCGGCATCGGAGGATTGCCGCAGGTCAGCATTCCAGCCGCGACGGTGAGCGATGGCGCACCGGTCGGCCTCAGCGTCGTTGGGCCACCCGGAGCAGACGGCCTGTTGCTTTCGCTTGCGAGATCATTGGCGCAATCCCGGGCACAGCAATCGTAACACGCCATAGCTTGGCATGAGATCGTTTGCGCAATAGGCGGAAGCGCTTCGCTGGCTCGCATGGAAGCGCGGCCGGCGCCTGAGATGGCGCGCACCTTGTCATCGGTTCGGCACATGTTGTCCCGCGTTGGTGCCAATCGGTTTCATTCGGTGAACTTCAGCGTCCATTCACAGCAGTCGGCAATAGTGCCAGCGTCGCGTCATGCCTATAACGGACCCCGTTTGGATCAGTCATTTTTCCGGAGCCACGACATGTCGGAAACCGAGACCCAGCGGGTCGGTGTCATTGTGATTCACGGTGTCGGTGAGACATACGAAGGCTGGACAGACACCTACCTCATCCCTCGCCTCGAACGCTGGATGGCGCATGACGTTATCGGCGCCACGCCACCATCAAGAACCGACCGGCCGATCAGCCTGAGACTGGACACCCAAGATGACGACATCGTTCTCGTCCTTCCAGACGACGCCGCATTCGAACGTCTGTGCACGTCGACAGGGCTGACGGATCTCGGAACCGATCCGCGCTTCACAACGCATGACGCGCGCTTCGCCAATCAAGCCACACTGATTGAAGAGCTTGAGCGCCTGACAATTTGGCGCCCGTCAGGCGAGCTACTTGCCGAATTTCAAGCCGACGACTTGCCGTGCACACTCGGATTTGCCAAAGCGAGCGAAGTCCACAGAGTCCGCGACCCCGAATCCTCCAAACCGCTGAGCAGATGGCAATCCTATACCCGCCGCTGGCGTTATGGAGACCGCCAGGTCGTGTTTTCGGAGCTGCACTGGGCCGACATGTCCAAGGTCGGCAATACGGTTCCCAGTCGCGCGCTTGCGCTGCTCCAGCTCTTTCTCGAGTCGCCGTACATTCTTGGTCGGGCGTTTATGAGAGGTCCCAATTTCGGCCCAACCGCCTTGATCAGCGCCCTCATTTATCTGGCCAATTGGCTGATGCGCTGGCCGATTGCCGGCTTGAATGTTGCCGTCTTTGTGCCGGCGTTTTTTGCCGTCGGTCTGGTTTACGGAGAAACGTTCTTCGACATCGACCAGGCAGACTGGATGATCCGGACGGTTGCAATCGGGCTTCTGGTCACGATCGTGGGCGGGTATCTGCTGTTTCGACAAACCGTGCACCGCAAGGTTGGCCTGGCGGATCTCGCATTGTCGGGCGCCCTGTGTGGACTGCTGCTATTGATCAGCCTCGGCGCGGCCTACGTGCTCAACTCTATCGGCATAATTGAGGTTACGACGTACTTCGGCCGACCTGAAACCTACCTGACGGTCGGAACAGCGCTCATCGTGGTGAGCTGGCTGTCATGGACGGCTGTCATCAACGTCGCTGCCGCCCTGGTGATCATCGTCGGCCTCAGGCGCTTACTGATTGCGCCCCGGCCGGGCACGCCCCGTCTTGCGCGGCCGGCAGCAGCGATTTCGCTCAGCCTGTTGCTCGGAATCGTATGGAAGTTCGTCCTGACGGTCCTCGGGTTACTTGTCATTTCCGTGTTGGTCCCCGGTGCAACGGCAGAGGCCGGCCAGGCTGCGTGTGTCAGAGAGCTGTCTCCGACCGGTCTCGTCGCCTTGGTCGGCGATCCCTACTGCACCATCACATTTGCCAAGGCGCTGTTGCTAGCCGTGGCCGCACTGAACGCCATCGGCCTGGTCCTTGTCCTGGCGGCCGCGCTGACAGTCTTCGGCCTAAGGGGCGTTCTGAAATGGCTGTATCGATCGTCTGCCATAGCGGGGCGGCTGAACCTGCCGCGCCTTATCGCCAGCCCGTTGATCGTCGCGACGCTCTTTCTCGGGTCGTTTATTAATGTCCTATCGCTAGCGTCGATTGCCAGCGAGGATATCGGGAACTCTCCGACATCACAGCTGCTGTCCCAGGTCCTCTCCACGCTTGAGACGCCCACATCGGCCCTGCTCGGCTTCCTCGCGTTCAGCTTCGTCCTGCGCCGCGTCGTTGAACTCTCCAACGGTTTCGTCCACGTCGGACGCGATCTTGTCGATCACCAATACGATCCCGGTCCGTGGTCAACCGCCGTCAAGCTTACATCGACGGAAAGCGGTGGCGGAGGCGAGGCAACCGACACCAGCCAGCGCTATCGCAGGCGCCTGCGTATCCAAAGACGCCTCGAAGCGCTGATCGAGGATGTGGTCAGCGATCAGGACATTCATCGCTTGGTGTTTCTGGCTCACAGCCAGGGCACCGTCATCATGCACGACTACCTCGTCAATCACGATGATCTCATCACCCGTCAGCACGATGCCGACACGCGAATGCGCCAGCTCAAATCGATCGATATCCTAACGGTCGGCTCTCCGCTGCAGCACCTCTACAGCTACTATTTTCATGATTACGATCGCACTTACGATGACCCGAGCGGATCCCAGTACTTGATGCGCCGGGTTAGAACCTGGACCAACATGTGGCGCGTCGATGATCCCATCGGCCAGCGGGTTACTCTCATGCCGGGTATCGAGAACATCGGACTGCCGCCGGGGGGCCATCTGGATTATTGGAGCGAGCCGCAAGTCTGTCAGCGGGTCTGGGATCTCGTGCGCGGCGATATCAGCGATACGGCCGTTGCCAAGTCGCATCAGGCCGATGACGAAGCCTTGACGTGATGAACGGTGCGGCGATGCCGTCATCCCCCGCGTTGGGTCGAAAGCGTCTTCAGGAATGCCAGCAGTGCGTCGATTTCCCGCTCGGACAAGACCAGATCACGGTTCAGGTTCGGCGACAGCGAACCACGGCGCACCAGCCCGCCACTATAGTGACGCAAGACCGCACGCAAGGTTGGCAGCGAACCGTCGTGCATGTATGGCCCCGTATGAATCACTTCGCGCAGGCTTGGTGTCTTGAATGCCGTCCGCGCAGTTCGCCCGTTACGTCCACCGCGCCGTGAGATTGGCAAGCCGATGTCATGCAGTGCGTCGTCGGTAAATCGCCAACCGCGGTGACACGTCGCGCAATGGCCTTTGCCGACGAACACGGCGAACCCGTCAAGCTCGGTCGTCGTCAGCGCCGTGTCATCACCGGCCGCCCATGCATCAAATGGTGTCGATGGGCTCACGAGCGATCGTGTGTAAGCGGCCAGCGCCGCCAGGATCGAGTCCTGAGAAATCCCAGTGGCATCTGGAAATGCCGCTGCAAAACGGCTGCGCATGCGCGGATCAGCCTCAAGACGGCTGATCATTGCGCGAAAGTTACCGTGCATCTCAAGTGGGCTGAGTAAGGGGCCGAGCGCTTGAGCTTCCAGACTCGGTTTGCTGCCATCCCAATTGAAGCGCGTTGCAGAGCCGACGTTCCAGAGGCTGGGCGTGTTGCGCAGACGATCGGAACCGTCGCGAGCCGCCGCGCGCAGGCGTCCGTCCGTAAACGCAAGGTCCGGACGATGGCATGTTGCACAGGAGCGATCACGAGGGCCGGACAGCCGCACGTCGCGAAAGAGCGCCGCCCCCAGCGCAACCTTGGCTTGTCGAACATCACTTGGTCGAGCATCACTTGTATGTGCGTTTTCGGTGTCGGCGTCCTGCGGTCGACGCAGCAAGTCGCGCCAGGCTGCAGTCAGCTCAGAGGACAGGGAGACCCGTTCAGATGCTACAATCTCGTTCGGTGACAGAATCGTAACCAAGGCGTACAACGCGATGGCAAGGGCATATCGGACAGCACACGGATTTCTCACAAAGCTTTGATGGGGCATTGGCCTTACTTTCCGGCCGCGACGCGTGTTGAGTGCGAAACAGAACGGGACGCGGGTGCCGTTGAATATCGGTATCGTCTGCCTCTTTAGAAAGGACGACCCGAGCCAAAAATCTGATCCCGAAGAGATTAGGATCAAGGAGCGAATGAGAATGTTGCGCACGATTTTGTATTCGGCGATTGCTGCCACAGTCGCCCTGATCGTACCAAGCGAAACGACGGTTAAGCCAGCGTTTGCCATGGCGTCGGACGATCCGGCACCGAAGCCCTGCGCCAAACTGAAATGGGGGTCTGCGAAATGGAAACGCTGCCGCCAGCGTAACGGCCTATCCACGACGGCAAGCAAAGAGACCGAAGAAGCGCTGGTTGTCGGATATGCCCTCGCCAAGGATGGCAAATACGAAGAAGCCTTGAGTTTTCTGCGCAAAGTCGAATCGTCCGGCGATCCACGTATTTTGACATACATCGGATTTTCGGAGCGCAAACTCGGTCGCGTGAAGTCCGCGATGGGCTACTACAAAAAAGCGTTGGCAATCGACCCACAAAACGTCGCCACGCTTGAGTACCTCGGCGAAGCCCACCTGCAAGCCGGCGATGTCAAATCAGCACGCGCGCAACTGGCAACGATTGAGAGCATCTGCGGGCGTGACTGCGACGCCTATACACTGCTGTCGAAAGCTATTGCCGCCTACCCGACGCAAACGGATCCGTCATTGGACAAGCTCAAACGGGCATCTTGAGCCGATTGGCCAAAACAGCTTATCTGATGTCTAAGTAATCAAGACGGGCCGGGTGACGTCAAACCCGGCCTTCTGTTCCTTTGAACCACCGAGTCCCCCAACAACACGTCATCGCCAATCAAGCCGACCTCCCGCTCAGATTTGGCACGACGCCGCCGAACACCCCATCGGCATCAACGTGCCTATTAAAGTTGCATATCGCCCATTTTTCGTTGAGGTGATATCGTGCAACGTTGCCCCGGTCTCGGGATTCAAAATTCGAAAGTTCATTGGACGTAAGTCTCTCCGTAGGCCACTTTCTCCTTGACCGATCCACAGTCCTCGGCCGTAGATCGGAGACCCACCAGCATGGCTCAACAGTGCGCACCGGACGAGATCGGCGAAGATGGACGACCTGCTGCGGATCGAAGATCTGAAGGTCGCGTTTCGGCTCCATGGCCATGCGCACGAGGTTCTGCGCGGGATCAGTCTCCGGGTTCGTCCCGGATCTGTCGTGGCTCTTGTCGGCGAAAGCGGCTCCGGCAAGTCCGTGACGTCGCAGGCTGTCATGGGCCTGCTCCCATCAACGGCAGAGATCACGGGCGGTCGGATCGTATTCAACGATCCCGCGATGAAGCTCCGTACGGACATTGCCGGCCTGGGCCGCGACAGTTTGCCCATGCGGGCAATACGCGGTTCCCGCATCTCAATGATCTTCCAGGAGCCGATGAATTCGCTGTCGCCGCTCCACACGGTTGGTGATCAGGTCTCCGAAGCGCTGAAAATTCATCACGCCGTCAATCCGAAGGACGTTCGCCCACAGACGGAGCACATGCTGGCGCAGGTTGGCTTCCCGAATCCAAGCCGCGCATTCGACATGTATCCGTTCGAGATGTCAGGCGGCCTCCGGCAACGCGCGATGATCGCGATGGCGCTCATCTGCGATCCGGCACTGTTGATTGCGGATGAACCGACGACGGCCCTCGATGTGACGATCCAGGCCCAAGTGCTTCACCTGTTGCAGTCCTTGCAACGCGAACGCGGCATGGGATTGTTGCTCATCACCCACGATCTGGGTGTCGTCGCGAACATGGCAGATGAAGTCGTCGTGGTCTATCACGGTGAGATCATGGAGGCCGGGCCAGTCGACGACATCTTCCGCAGCCCGAGCCATCCTTATTTGCGCGCGCTGCTAAAAGCCGTTCCGCATTTTGACATGAAGCCCGGCGAACGCCTCGCATCGCTGCGTGACGTTCCGGCCGAGGCGCGCGATGTCTCGCTCATGCGTCCACCGGCCGCGCCGAGCGACTCGGACAGGCCGTTGCTCGAACTCAACGCAATCAACAAGACGTTCACGGGCAAAAAGGGCGGCCTGTTTGGATTGGGTGCCTCACGCCAAACGACCAAGGCCGTCGACGGCGTTTCGCTTGATATCCGCCGCGGCGAGTGCCTGGGGCTGGTTGGCGAAAGCGGATGCGGAAAGACAACCCTGACAAAGATCATTATGCGCGCGCTCACGCCCGATAGCGGCGATATGGTCTACAATGGCTCAGACGGTCCAGTCGATGTGCTGAGCCTTCCGAAAGATGACCTGAAGGCGTTTCGCACCAAAATGCAGATGGTCTTTCAGGACCCGGTCAATTCGCTATCGCCGCGCATGACGGTGCTGAGCATTCTGACTGAACCGATGCAGATCCACGGCGTTGGCGACCGCGAGGCACAGCGTGAACGCGCCATCATGCTGATGAAGGCGGTCGGCCTCGACCCGCGTTTCCTAAGCCGATACCCGCACAGTTTTTCTGGCGGACAGCGCCAGAGAATAGGGATTGCACGCGCTCTGGCACTGTCACCCGAGCTGCTTTTGTGCGACGAACCCGTTTCCGCACTGGATGTTTCGGTTCAGGCGCAAATCCTAAATCTCTTGAATGACTTACGTGGCGAACTGGGCCTGACGTACTTTTTCATTTCGCACAACCTGGCCGTTATCGACTACGTCGCAGATCGCATCGCGGTTATGGCCCGCGGGCGCATCGTTGAACTGGCGCCACGCGAAGCCTTGTTCGCCAATCCGGTACACCCCTACACCCGCGCCTTGCTCAAGGCCGTCCCTTACCCCGATCTTGATCGACCGTTAGACTTCAAGGCACTCGCAGGGCGGGATACGACCGATCCTTCGGACTGGCCAGCGGCCTTTCGCTGGACTCTGGACCAGGACGCAAGTGTTGATGATGGCCTCGCAGAGATAGCTTTGGGCGACGATCATTTGGTCCTGGCGCAGCGCAACGCAGATGTAAGGGAACTCGCCTGATGTTCTGGCAGCAAAGACGAGCGTTCATCCTTGCCACCTTCAGCGCTGGCGTCTTGGTCAGTTCGCACGCCGCCATCGGGCAACCAGCCGACAGTCAGCCTGGACCGCAACCCGCGTTGACATTGGTCGAAACGCCAAGCCTGGCGTCAGCCGTGAAACTCGGCAACTTGCAGCCGGTCGCCAAGCGTGTGCCGGCAGAGCCCAGGATCGTCCATCTCAAGGCGTATGGTTTAGAGCCCGGCCGCCATGGCGGGCGCATGCGTTGGCTCATGGGGCGCGAGAAAGACATCCGCATGGCCGTCTATTACGGCTATTCGCGTCTCGTCTGTTACGGTCGCACGTATCAGATCGAGCCCGACATTCTGGCCAGCTTCGACGTTCAGGACGGCCGCATCTTCACATTCCGTCTGCGCAAAGGGCACCGCTGGTCGGACGGCCATCCGGTCTCGTCGGAAGACTTTCGGTATTGGTGGGAAGACGTCGCACACCACAAGAAACTCAACAAGGGCCGGCTACCGGACGCCATGCTCGTCAAAGGGCAGCCGCCCAAGTTCGAAGTCATCGACGACCTGACGGTTCGCTATACGTGGTCGGAACCGAACCCCAGCTTTTTGCCGGCGCTGGCGCGGACGCGACCGATCTACATCATGGTGCCATCGCACTTCCTGAAGCGCTTTCATGCCGACTACGCAAGCGCGCATATGCTGAAGAAGCGGGTGAAAAAGGCCCGCACCCGCAATTGGGTCGGCTTGCACAAGCGCATGTCTCGGCTGCATCGCCCGCTCGAACCGGATATGCCCACCCTCGATCCATGGATCAACACAACGCCACCGCCAAGCACCCTGTTGGTGTTAAAGCGCAATCCATACTTTCACCGCGTCGACAACAACGGGCTTCAGCTGCCCTATATCGATGCCATTGATATGGCGATCGGCTCCACGTCTCTCATCCCGGCCAAGACGGGCGCCGGCGATAGCGATCTGCAGGCGCGCTATCTGAGTTTCGACGACTACACGTTTCTCAAGGCCGCCGAAAAACGCGGCAAGATCAAGGTGCATTTGTGGGACCGGGGCGTGGGTTCGCAAATTGCCCTGGTGCCTAACCTGACGACGGAAGACGAAACCTGGCGAACGCTGTTTCGCGACGTCAATGTGCGGCGCGCTCTTTCGCTTGCGATCAACCGCGCCGAAATCAATGCCGCGATTTACTACGGCCTTGCGCGCGTCAGTTCCGATACCGTGCTGCCGCAGAGCCCGCTATACCGCGAAGCATACGCCAAAGCCTGGGCGTCCTATGACCCCGCACAAGCCAACCGCCTGCTGGACGCAGCCGGACTGGAGCGACGCGACTTTGACGGCATTCGTCGTCTACCTGACGGACGCCGCGCAGAAATCATTGTCGAGAGCGCCGGCGAAAGTAACGAGCAGGCCGATGTCCTGTCCCTTGTGAAAGATCATTTTCGCGATATCGGAATTGCTCTGTTCTTGCGTCCGACACAGCGCGATCTCTTCCGGAAGCGCGCCGTGGCCGGACAAACGGTCATGTCGGTTTGGTGGGGCAAGAACAATGCCATTCCCGGCCCGGACATGAGCCCGGCGCGCTATGCACCGACGGCCGAGTCCCAGCTGCAATGGCCTGCTTGGGGCCACTACTACGAGACCAAGGGCATGCGCGGCATCGCGCCGGATTTGCCGGCAGCGCAAAAGCTTCTGGAACTGTTTAAGGCGTGGAAGCATTCCAGAACAACGGTCGAGCGCACGCAGATATGGCACGACATTCTGGCACTGACAGCCGACCAGGTTTTCACCATTGGTATTGTCAATGGAGCCAAACAGCCCGTCGTTACCGCGCCCAACATGCGTAACGTGCCCGAGAAAGGCGTGTTTGCTTTCGAGCCCGGCGGCTATTTCGGTGTCTATATGCCGGATACGTTCTGGTACGATCAGCCGGCCGCCGCCGCCAGTCCGCGACCCAAAGGCGAGTAGGCGCAAATGGTGGCTTACATCCTTCGCCGCGTCCTGTTGATGATCCCGACGCTCCTGCTGACCAGCGCTTTGGTCTTCACCATCATCGAGCTACCGCCCGGCGACTACTTCGAAAGCTACATGGCGGAGCTGGAAGCGCAGGGTGAAACCGTCGACAAAGAGGAAATCGCCTACCTCAAGGAAGAGTTCGGATTCGATAAGCATCCGGTCGAACGTTATTTCATCTGGGTTGCCGGCCTTGTACAAGGCGATCTCGGCTATTCGTTCGAGCATCAGCTGCCGGTCAACGAGGTCGTCGGCGACCGCCTGTTTTTCACGATCCTCGTTTCTTTCGTGACGATCATCTTCACCTGGCTGATCGCGTTTCCGATCGGGATCTACTCCGCAACGCATCAGTACAGCTGGGGCGACTACGGCCTGACGTTTCTTGGGTTGCTGGGAATAGCCACGCCGAACTTTCTGCTGGCGCTGATCATGATGTACCTCGCCAACGTGTACTTCGGTACGACCATTGGCGGCCTCATGGCGAAGGAGTTCGTCAATCAGCCCTGGAGCTGGGCCAAGGTCCTGTCGATCCTCGAGCACATTTGGATTCCCGTCGTTGTCATCGGGACCGCCGGGACAGCCGGCATGATACGGACCTTACGCGCCAACCTGCTCGATGAACTCCAGAGGCAGTATTATACGACGGCCCGTGCCAAGGGCTTGCCGCCAGGTCGCGCGCTGAGAAAATATCCGCTGCGCATGGCGCTCAACTTCTTTATTGCCGACATCGGTTCCATTCTGCCGCAAATCGTTTCTGGCGCAGAGATTGTTGCGATCGTCCTATCGCTTGAAACAACAGGACCGCTGCTGATCAAAGCCCTACAGTCACAGGACATGTACCTCGCCGGCTCGTTCCTGATGTTCCTGGCGTTACTGACGGTGATCGGCGTTCTGATATCCGACATTCTCCTGGCGATTCTAGATCCCCGCATCCGTCTTGGCGGAGGAGAAACCAAATGAGCCGCGCGTCCCTGCCATCGCCTGGCGCCGCGTTGCCGCATTACGTCAACGAAGCCCCGTTCAATCCGCATCAAGCGGAGACGCTGACTGCGGCCCAGGAGCGGGTGTACTTGGCGTCGCAATGGCGGTTGATGTGGTGGAAGTTTCTCCGCCACCGCATCGCCGTGATATCCGGATGCTTCCTTATTTTTGTTTATTTCTGCGTCGTGTTTGCCGAGATGATATCACCCTACAACGCG
>JBCDAH010000068.1:0-24357 GCA_039186015.1 Pseudomonadota bacterium | reverse complement strand
GAACTGTCATTATTTCTGTATCTCGAAATAGCTATTTTGAAAATATGCTTTTCGGCTTTATAGATTTTAAAATGAGCAACACAAATCAAAGCGGATAACACAGTCTCGTCCCGTCATTTCCTGAAACGTGTCAGGCACCCGATTGCGATCGCGCATAGGTGGGTTGCGTTATGTCGGCCGCGCGACGTCGTAATGTCTTGGCAGGCCACGTCGCAGGACACGTTGCGGGGGCCGATTGCACCCTCGAGGCAAAGCCAGTCATGCATCGGCGCGATGCAGGTGACCACAAAGTGCTTGCAAGTCAGTTTCGTATAACTGACGCACTCAGCCGGTAGGAACGCGGGTGCGCAGAACAGCTTTTTGCGCGCGTGGCTGTCATGACGGGGGAGACTGTGCAAGACAACCAAACGACTGCAGATGCAAATTTGACGTCGCCCCCGAGTTTCGGTGAGCTGATTGCGACATGGGCGCGGATCGGTGTGCTGTCCTTTGGCGGCCCCGCCGGCCAGATCGCGCTGATGCACCGCACGATCGTGGAGGAGAAGCGCTGGCTCAGCGAGGCCCAGTATCTTTCGGCTCTCAACTTCTGCATGTTGCTGCCCGGACCGGAGGCCATGCAGCTGGCGACCTATGTCGGTTGGCGGACGCACGGCGTGGCAGGCGGGATTGCCGCGGGGCTTCTGTTTGTCATTCCCGGCGCCGCGGTCGTCCTGGCTCTATCGTCGATGTATGTCGCGTTTGGCGCCGTCCCTGCTGTCGCGGCGATTTTCGTTGGCGTGAAGGCGGCGGTCCTTGCGATCGTCATCGACGCCCTGCTGAAAGTGGCGCGGCGTGCGCTCAAGCTTCAAAGCGACTGGTTGATTGCGGCCGCCGCGTTCGTGGCGATCTTTGTCTTCAAGGTCCCTTTCCCCTTGATCATTCTGACCGCCGCGTTTGTGGGCTATCTCCGGGTCAGTACCAGCCAATCCGAGGCGGACTGGGCGCCAAGTCCGGCAACGGACGTGAGCTACGTCATCACGATTCGAACAATCGCGATCTGGGGCGCTGTGTGGCTCGCACCACTTGCAGCCATTGTGCTCAGCCTCGGTTCTGATCATGTGCTGAGCCAGGCCGGCTGGTTTTTCTCAAAGCTCGCCGTCGTCACGTTCGGCGGCGCCTACGCCGTTCTGGCCTATATGGCTCAGGAGGTCGTCCAGAACTACGGGTGGTTGACGCCCGGGGAGATGCTGGACGGTCTGGGCCTGGCTGAGACCACGCCGGGCCCGCTGATCCTGGTGCTTGAGTTCGTCGGCTTTATCGCAGGGTTTCGCGACGGCGGCTGGCCTATGGCGCTTGCTGCTGCGTTTGTGACGCTTTGGGCCACGTTCGCGCCGTGCTTTTTGTGGATCTTCGCCGGAGCGCCGTATGTCGAATGGCTGAACGCGCAGCCGAAGCTGAAGGGCGCACTGTCGGCCGTAACCGCTGCGGTGGTTGGCGTCATACTGAACCTCTCGGTTTGGTTCGCGCTGAACGTTCTTTTCAAATCAGCTCAGACGGTTCGCCTTGGTCCCGTCTCCATTGAGCTGCCGCAGACCGCAAGCCTGGACGGCGTCGCTTTAGGTCTCGCCGGCATTGCCGTCATGCTGATGTTTGGCTTCAAGCGCGGCGTGCTGACGACTTTGGGCGTGGGCGCCGCACTCGCACTTGGCTGGCATGCCGCGGTCGCCTGACGTCGCGCAAGCTCTGGTCGCGCGCGAACGTGCTGCCGTGAGTGCACGCAAATACCATGACAAACTGGCAGAGGCAGGCTAAAAGCCGACCTGTAGATTAAGGTTAATGTATCTCAGCGTACCTGCGCGCGCGCAGGATTGGAGGCCCCCGGTGTCACACACTGCGTCTCAGTCCCTTATTCATTTGCTTGGCTGGCTCGAGTCTTCGGAAACCCTTTGTGAGACCTTCGATCGCGCCGACCAGAAGGCGCGGGATACCAATCAGTCCGAGATCAAGACCGAGCACTTGTTGGCCGCGTTGTTGGAAAAGGACGTCGATGCCGCAGATTATGTCGCCGAACACAGTCAGACAGCGGGCGCCCGAAAGCTCATACTCGACTTCTGTGAGGCCTTAATCAGAGGCGACGCCGCTGGCGAGCGCACCAATCCTCAAACGGCGACGCACCAATCGGCGGCTGGCCAATCAGCCGGAGGCGTGTGGGGGTCAGCAAGTCAGCAAACCGCAGCGGCCGACGTTTACGCATCCAGGTCGGCCTATGGCTCAACGACGCCGTCGACCAGCACTTACGGTTCGTCTCTGTCGGCGCGAGACAACGATCCCTACGACTCCAGTCTAAGCCATAGCACCGCTGGTTACGATCCAAGCCCGAGCGCAGCGGGTTGGGGCGCCTCGGCGACTCCGTCGTCTTCAACCTGGGCAGCGCCATCGACCTCGTCTTACGCAGCAACATCGGCTTCAAGACACAGCGCGGCGTCCATCGTGAGTGGGTCGACTGCCGGGCAAGCCGCAGTCGCTGTGACCACAGACCATCCAAAGCCGTCGCGCGCCGTGCGCCGCATTCTCGCGCGTGCAACCATGATGGCCGAAACGGAGGGCGCTGGCACGCTCACGAGCCAGTTTGTCATGCAGGCCATTGCGGCCGACAGTCAGACAAGCTGCGGTGAGCAGCTGCGGGCTTTCCTCAGCGCGGCGGCGATCGCTGACGTTGAGCGGCTCATGCTCGGTACGGAAGGTGCCTTTGCCGTATCAGAGGCGACGCAGCTATCCGATGAATTGCGCCAGGCAAAGCACACGATCGGCCGCCTGGAGGCAAACCTGCAGGCCGATGATCGGCGGCCTGTATTCGACGTCGTTATCGATCGCATCGAAGACCTCAAGATCCGTCTCGACAATGAACTGCGCGACGACCGCTGGCACTGGTTGGCCAACGACATGCCGTCGTCAATCGGAAACGACAGTGTCGGCATGATCCCGGAGGAGGAGCGCGCGCGTCTCGAAGCGTTGAGTGGTCCGTTTGCAATCTATGCCAAGCGCAAGCTGGAACAGGATCCGCGTTATCAGGCCGTGCGCGAGCTTGGCCGCGTGCGCGATGAAATCGTGCGGCAGCAGGAGACGCTTGGTTGGCGCCTTCGCAACATCGAGCGCGACAGGGATGACCGCGACCGACTGGTGCACCTGATCAACGAGCTCATGGTTCTGCCTGAGGATCCGCCGGTTGAGGCCCTCTCTTTCGATGGCCCGACCGACGACGATTTTCAAACGGACACGACCCTTTCTGCGCCGGAAAGCCCGAGTGGCGATCGCGACAGTGCAGACCTGCCGACGTTCGCGGCCATTGAGGCCGCCGCGATACGCAATCTTGAGCTGGACGATGCCCTGCGCGGGGCCGAGGTTTTCACGCGCCCCGTTACCGAAGAGCGCGTCCCATCAAAGCTTGAGCAGTCCGAGCGCGGACGGCCGAAGGCACGCAGTTTTCTTGGTCGTTTTTTCCGGGGCGCGACGACCGCTGCGCCGTCCGCCGAGCAATTTGACGTCGATGTGGGTCCGGATCTCGAGCAGACCGCTGCGCGTGATCAACACAACGGTATGAACGGCCCCACGTCGGATAAAGCCCCAACGCTTAAGCCAAACGATGATGAGGCAGCCCACGGTGACGCAGCTGAGCAAGATGTCGGAAAGGCCGGTGACGATGGGAACGCCGGCACGCCGATCATACTGCTGTCGGATCAGACGGCTGCTGCGAACACGTCCGGTTACGTTAACGGTGAAGTGCAAGACGATGAGGAACTGCCGGCCAAATTGCACAGGCGTCCCGGGAGCGTTACGACGCATTTGGTTTGGGGGGCAGCTCTGATCTCGGCGACGGTTGCGCTCGGCGTCATTGTTCACGCCGCAGTCGCTGCGGCTGGCTGACAGCGAGCATCACATTCGTAGATACAAGTCGCCGGCCGCGTTCTGTGTGCTGGACGATCATGGCATCAACTCCAGCGCGCGGGGAGACCGTCAGACTGTGGGATCCGCGGTACAGGTTGGGGCATGTTTACGCGGTTGCAGAGAAATGGTTGGCCAAACCGCGCGAATATGTCAGCTTAACCTCAGATTTCAACAACCGAAAGGAGGTGGTCCAATGATCAGTGGGAACGAGAGGTCGGATCGACTTTTGCGTGTCACTTGGACGTTGGAGCAGCCTCCTCGCTCCAGGTGACGTGCCGTTTGGCCAAACTCTTAGACTTCATGGCGAACGTGTCGCCGACATCTACTTCTCGCGGGGGCCGTCCTTTGGGCGGTCCCTTCGCTTTTTTGTGAAGACGACGAATCGCGCTACGCGCGCCTCATTATCCTGCGTCATTTGTATAGGCACTGTGCCGCGCGGAACTCCGGGTGCGCGGCCGGCATGATATCACCATCGGGCTTGGGGCTTGGCTCGAAATCCAGCTTCGAAAGCCAAAGTGTGTGATCATGATAGTTTGCTGGAGCAGGAGACAGAAATGCGACTTGGAACAAGAACCATACTGCCTGTCGCACTCGCGGCATCGGTCATTGCATCAGCGACAGCCCCGAGCCACGCGAAGATCGCGTGCAGCGGCGCGTACCAGATATCAGGCGGACTGCATATCGCAACGCCGTACTGCGAGGATGAATATCTTGCAAAGGTCGCCCGAAAGTTTGGGGTGAGAACCAGCGGTCGGCTGATCCGGGCGAGCTATAGCGAGAAACTCAGCGTCTGTCGCGCCGTTGGTTTTGACACACGCGTCCGTGAGATTTGCGCGTCGATTGTGCCATCTAACCGCAACGGAAAGAACCGGATCTATCCATGATCTGAGGCTGTTCGAACCGGTTCTGTCTGGAACCGGTTCTATACCGCGAACACGTGCGAGCGCTGCCTGTTCCGAAAACACGCAGCGCTCATATTGTTTCGCGCACCCGAAAATTGATCGGATGACAACAGCTGATTAGCTGGACGCGTTCGGAAGCGGCGGGAACGGCGAGTTCGAGTCGTCGCCAGTGTCGTTCATGTATTCGTTCGGCGGTGCCGACGCGGCATGTTCGAGATCGGGAACCAGAGAGTTCGGATCTTTCGGCCGGCGGGATTTGCCCTCGAACGAGGCGCCCTGCTCCAGCGTCAAACTGGCGTGGTAGATATCGGCATCCACAGTGGCTCGCGCGGTGAGCTCAACCTGTTGTCCGCGAATTGCGCCTTCGACGGAGCCGTGAACAACAACTTTCGTGGCACTGACAAGCCCGGAGACCCGACCGCCGCCGCCGATGACGATTTCCTGGCCGAGAACATCGCCACGGATCTGGCCGTCGACCTGGATCTTTCCTTTGGACACAATCCGAAGGCCATCGCCGACGATCGTCAAATCACGCCCGATCACCGAGACACCGTCGTCTCGCGTAAGCGAACGTGCGCCATCTGATGGCACAGGACGTTGAGCGCGGGCGGATCGCGCCGCATTCGGATCCGCTACTGGACGCGGCGCATCGACCATTTCAGCCCCCGGTTTTGGTTCATTGCCACGGTTAAACATCTGCGAGCTCCACTGAACCGTGAGAGATAGATACCCTTGCAAGCGCAAGCACCGTGTCGTCAAAAGTCAAAATTGCGGCGACATTACCGGTACCTGGGCAGCATTTTGTTCGAAGTCCGTCAAAGCCGATAGAAATCGCACACCGCGCGTCACCGAACGGTGCCGGCCTGCCCTTGCGTGCGTTTCTACGACCGCCTGTCAATTTGAAGTTGCTTCTCATTACAATGCCGCCCACGTGTCGCGACCGACAATACCATCGACCTGGAGGTCATTGTTTCGCTGGAACCTGCGCACAGCGCGCTGGGTCCCACGCCCGAACTCTCCGTCAATTGGGAGTTCAAAGCCGTTCTCGACCAACAGCTGCTGCAATTCCCGGACGCTTTCGCCGGAATCTCCACGACGGAGACGCCCAGGAAATGCGCCTTTGGTCCGCTCCTCCGCGCCTGGCGCCCCGGAGCAGGGCCGCGCGCTGCGCGTGCAGACCCATCGCCGACCGCGACCGGCAACTTGCACCTGTTCGCAGTCAATCCGTCGGTCTTCGGCGCGGCGCCATGTATCCCACGCGCTGCCGTACTCTTCGCGAACGGCGCGCTTCCACTGGATCAAGGAGCTTGGGAATGCGCCGAGCGAGCGCGAAACGAAAGGATCTCCGTCCTTAATAACGGGATCTGCCTTGCATTCCTTTGCGACAGCTGGCGCGACGACGACGAAGGTCGTTGCCATGGTTGTCGCCAGGGCCATCACAAGTGCACGTGTTACGCATGTGCGCGAACAGATCATCCGAACTCTCGGCTTAGGCAGAACAGGTTACGCAGACAGGTGCCAAAGGAGCGTGCACCGTGTGCAACTTTTCCACTGAGCGCAAGCATCAGTTCGCAGAGCGCGCGGGTCCGGCGTCCCAAATGGCGGCCAAGCTTGCAGATTTCGCATTAACTGTTGCGCGAAGTCATCGTGTGGAGCGCTGCTATGGCGTTTCGGCACCTGAGTGGATGGCTTCACATGGGCCCGCTGTCGCCGGGCTTACCACCAGCATCGGCGCTTGCAGCACACGGCTGCAGCTCGGTGCAGTTGCGGCCTGAGCAGAGATAACGGACGCTTTAGTCTTAACGAACCGGGGCTTCAGCACTTGGTTCATGTTCCGACTCCGGCAACGCTGGTGGACGATCCAAAATGGCGTCCGTTAGCCCGGCGGCCAGCCACATGGCGAGCAAACTGATCCACGCTGTGGCGGCGAGCACGGACCCACCTGTCACGCCGGCACCAACGGCACACCCGCCAGCAAGCATTCCGCCGAAACCCATGAGGACAGCGCCGGTCAGATACCGAACCAAGCTGATATCGCCTCCAAACTCCTGAAGCTTGAACTGTCGCGAACACACGGCCGCAATCATAGAGCCGGCAAAAACGCCAGGCACTAGGCCAGTATCAAACGTTAGAGGAAGTGTTGGCGTCTGCACCAAAGCCATGAGCGTGTCGGCCGACGGACCGGTAAAGCTGATGCTCTTCACGGACACGATGTCAAAGCCGTATCGGCCGATCCACGCTGTCACGCCCCAACCGGCGACGACCGCCAGCCCGACGCAGCAGGCCATGGCAGAACGATACGGCGAAAGCCGGCACCACGCCGCCATCGCAATGGCAATGCCCAGCCCGATGAGTGCAAGCGTCAGTGGCGCCCAGACTGGAATAGCCAGCAGAACGCCGCGCGCGTCGGCGTCGATCAACCACCAGCTCGACGCCTCGATTCGCGCCGGCGATAGCACACCTCTGAGCGAGGCCTGCGCGACGATCGTGAGCACCAAACCGGTCACCAGTGCGCGCAGGTTGCCGGTTGCAGAGAGCACAAGCAGTCGGCTTGCGCACCCGCGTGCCAGGATCATGCCGGCGCCAAACATCAAGCCGCCAATCACCGCGCCTGAAAGTGTGCCGGGCGTTGTCAGCTGGCGAACGGCGCCGGTCTCAAGCGTACCGCTCGCAACAAGCAGCTGGACGCCGAACAGTGCCGTAAAGAAGGTGAGCAACCAGACGGAGAGCGCGACATCGAACCGACCCCGCCAGAATGCGATGCTCGCCGACCGTAAGCAGAACTGGCTCTGTTGCGCGGCAATGCCGAACATCATCCCAACGGAAATGCCCGCGATCATGAGCACCAGCGGCTCGCCAAGCGCGTCCAGCCAACTGGTGATATCAGGCGGCGCCATACCTACGTCCCGTAGACTTACGCCCTGTCTGGCTGCTTCTTTGTCTCAGCATTCCGGTGGACACCGGTAGCGGTTAGCCGGACGTGGCCTCTTTGATGATCTCCAGAAGAAGCGCCTCGACTTTTGCGAGTGCTGCCTGACTGCGGCGTGATGGATCGGCAATCGGCCTCCGGAAACCGACGTGCACGGTCCCTGGCTTCGATTTGAGCTCGTAGGCAAACACGACGTAAGGGCAGATTGCGAGGTTCAGAGCATTCGCACTTACGACTTCGTGGGTGATCTTTGCCGAGCAGAACTGAAAGTACTTGGCATGCAGATACGGCGATTTGCTTCCGGCAGCCGTTTCACTTCCGACAGCTTTGCTCGTGCGTTCAAGCATCTTGTCGACGTGGCCGGTGTAGTCGATCACGAGCCCGCGGTTGACGATCGCGTCTTTGATATCAAAGACAACATCTTCAAACGCTGCTTCCACCGACATAGACTGATAGCCGAGCGCCTTCGTTTCCGCTTGGACTGCCGGTGAGCCAATCGCCAAAGCTCCCGCAAGCCCGAATACCATCAGCATCACGACTGCGGACGATCGCCAACGTATGAGCATGTTGCGTGTGAATTCAAAACGTGTATCTCGGCGCATAATCTTCGTCCTGTGTTTCCTCGCCCGGCGCTCGCAACATAGACTATGCTCACAGCATCGCGACGCCGCACATCGAACGCGTGCGGCGTCGTTTATGGGGAACGCCTCAGTGAGACATCAGCACCGGAACGCTCATCTCATTCAAGACATTCCGCGTGGCACCGCCGATGACGGCCTCTCGCAAGCGCGAATGACCGTAGCACCCCATGACCAGAAGATCGGCCTTGTGCGCTTCCACTTGAGTCAGCAGTTCGCCGGACCCTGAACGGCTTGAGACGGTCTGCACCTCAGCTTTCACGCCATGACGATCGAGTGCGGTTGCGAGCGCTCCTCCAGGTGCAAACCGACCGAGCGCGTCATCGCTCGACGGATTGACCGAAAGAATGACAACCGCGTCTGCGGCTTGCAGCAGTGGCAACGCATCGAACGCGGCGCGCGCGGCCTCTCTGCTGCCGTTCCAGCCGACAATGACGCGCTTGCCGAACTCGGCGGCCTTGTAGTCGCGCGGTGTCAGCAGGACGGGGCGTCCGCTGTCGATCACGACCGTCGATGCCAGATCCCAGCCCAGGTCGAGCGGGTCCGGCGCATCCTGCTCCATCACGGTCAGGTCAGATGTGCAGGCATTCTCGACCAGGACGCGCGCAACGTCCGGCTCGAATTGGTCTTTGCAGCGCCAGTCATACCGGAGCCCCGACTTGCCGGCCGCATCTTTGAATGCGGTCTCTGTTGCCTGTGCCTGGGTCCGAAAGACTTCGCGTTGCCGCTCATAGATTTCGGCCGGGATTGGAACTTCTGCACCGCTGTACATCCGTATCGCGGGCATTGCGTGAAGCCCGACAACGTGCGCGTCTTGCGAGCGCGCAACATGCTCCGCTACAGGGAAAAGACGTGTGACATGTTCCGGAGACGGGACGTAGGTCAGCACTGTTTTGTAGGCCATGGAAGCACTCCTTGATCGCAAGCAACTGTTTCGATGCAGCTTGCCGGTGCTGCGGACCGCCTGCCGCATTCTCTCATGTTCCGTGGGCGTTGCGGGTTCGTCAGTCAGCACGTGCGGTTCGTCGCCGGCCATCGGGCGGCGCGATCGGGCCAGTGCTCAGGGACGATGGGCCAACTGCGAATCGTCACAGGGTTGGGAGCAACACCATACCTCTGCTTATGCAGCATTTGTGATGCGGTATGCTTGATCCGGATCAAGTTCGGCGCCCAATTTCGAGCATCTCACACTTTTGGCAGCATGGATGGGTCTGAGTATCGGGCATGAACAATGAAACGAAGAGCAAGATTAGCGTTTCGCCATTTGGCTGAAGCTGGAATAAGCATGCCGGGATTCCGCGCCTGAATATGCACATGTCAGGCGTAGGAGTGATCGGGAGAGTTCGCGTTCCAGGTGTATTCATCGCGTCATTCAATTAGGTTTAAGCAACAAACAAGGAGATGCGCGTATGACTGGAACAGCAACCGGCCCACTGAAGAGTATCAAAGTTATTGACTTAACATCGGTTGTTCTCGGTCCGTATGCCACGCAAACCTTGGGCGACATGGGCGCTGACGTTATCAAGATCGAGAGCCCGGACGGCGATATCATGCGCTTTGCTGAGCCTGCCCGGTCGCCCGGCATGGGCGCGGTGTTTCTCAACGCCAATAGAAACAAGCGTTCAATCGTCCTTGATTTGAAACAGTCCGCAGCGCGCGGCGTGGTCACCAAGCTTGTTTCCGACGCTGACGTGTTTGTGCATTCCATGCGCCCCGGTGCCATCGATCGTCTTGGACTCACTTACGAGGCGATCTCATCCGTGCGTCCAGATATCATCTACTGTGCGACGTGGGGCTTCGACTCCCGCGGACGCTACGCCGGACGACCGGCCTACGACGACGTCATCCAGGGCATGAGTGGCCTGACAGATCTGCCGCGCTTGCGCTCCGGAAACGCTCCGGAGTTCGCACCGTCGATCATGGCTGATAAGCTGACCGGATTGACGGCGGCAATGGCAATCGTAAGCGCGCTCTTCCACCGCGCACAAACTGGCGAGGGCCAGAATGTCGAAGTCCCGATGTTCGAAACCGTAACCGCTTTCAATCTGGTCGAACATCTGGCCGGCCACGCGTTTGAGCCGCCACTCGGGACGATGGGCTATTCCCGCGCGTTGTCGCCGGAACGCCGCCCCTATCGCACCGCGGACGGCTACATGGCCGTATTGCCATATGCCACGCGGCAGTGGGTCAGTTTCTTTCGCGCAATTGGGCGTCCGGATATGGCAGATGACCCCAAGATCACAGATCCGGCCACGCGCATTCGCAACATCGACGGTCTTTACCGCACGATCGGTGAGATCATGCCGACACGCACGACGGCCGAGTGGGTCGAGATCCTGACGGCGGCGGATGTGCCGTCCGTTGCGGTCAACCGGCTGGAGGATCTGCCATCTGATCCGCATCTCGCAGACATTGGCTTCTTTCCCACATACGAGCACCCCAGCGAAGGGCAGTTGCGCACGACAAGCGTTCCGGTCCAGTTTGGCCGCACACCGGGCGATGCAACGCGGCGCCATACGCCGAGGCTTGGCGAGCACACACGCGAGGTTCTCGTTGAGGCGGGTTACGGCGAGGCCGAGATCGCAGACATGCTGGCATCGGGTGCTGCACAAACGCCGGCTGATGCGAGTTGAGTGGCACGCTCCAAGTGACCGTGTGCCACGGCAAGAGTTCCTTCGGCAGACTCTCAGAACACCGCTTGCGATCGGCATGGCGAACCGCCACCTGTAAGCATCGTCGTTGCGGTTGATCAGCTGTAGGGAATTACCATGGCCAACGCAGACATCACGATGTCTCAGGACGCAATTCACAACCCGAATGAGCCCCGCCACTTCATGCGATTGAAACCTGCCGGCCGCAACGTTCGCATCCGCGTCGGCGCCGCGATCGTGGCTGAGACGACGGACGCGATCCGCCTGTTGGAGGTTGGCCGCGATTTCTATGATCCGGTGCTCTATGTGCCGGAGAATGCCATTCGGGATCAGCTTCACCAGCACCCGGACCTGACGACGCATTGTCCCCTGAAAGGTGACGCGATCTATTTCGATCTCATTGCGTCCGACGGTACGGTGAGCGAAGCGAAGATCGCATGGTCCTATGCTGAGCCGTTCGATTTCGCTGCAACACTGTCGGGCCTGATTGCCTTCGATCCGAAGCGGGTTGTGATCGAGGAAGCGCCGCTGTCGTAACCGTTGGCAGGCTATCACTCAGAGCCGCACCATCATTTGATCGATGCTGCGCGTCGCCCCAAGGCCGGTGATCTGTGGTGGCGCGCCAACCAGAGACGGAGCGGTTGTCAGGTCCGTAAGAGCAACAAGGCACTCTTCCAACTCGGCGCGTGCAAGCGCTTCACCCAAACAGCGGTGTGCGCCGGCGCCGAACACGGGGTGAAGCCTTGGATGATCGGTGCGTTCCATATTGAACCTGTTGGGTTCGGCATACACGTCTGGATCACGAAGTGCTGCAAGGACGGACGGGCCAAGCATCGTTCCTGCGGGGATGCGAACGCCGCGATACGCGAAATCCGATGTGACCGCACGCAGATGCGCACCAATGACGGGGTCGTATCGCAGACCTTCCGCTGCAGCTGCTTGGACCCAAGCTTCGGGGTCTGCCCGCAGTACGGACCATTGCTCCGGGTGCTGCAGCAGCTGCGAAACCGTTGAGCAGATCGCCAGCCGCGTCGTATCGGCGCCAGCCAGGATCAGCGTGACAATCTGCGTGCGGATTTCGTGCTCTGTCAGATCTGCGTCTTTGGTCCGCGCGACATAGTCGCTCAGAAAGTCGCCGCACGGTTCTGCGCGACGTGCAGCCAGCAAGTCATCACAATAGGCATTCAGCTCACCCAGATCCTTTGCCGCGTCGGCCATAACTGACATCGAGCGGATCGAGAGTGCGCGGATCGCGGAATAAACGAGCTTGGTAAAATGCGGGACGTCGCACTCCGGCGCCCCAAGAATCATCGCAATGATACGTGCGGGCAGTTGGCTCGCCACGTTGTCCAGGAAGTCAAAGCGCGGTTTGCCCAATCCGGGGCGGATCAGGTCACGGGCGCGCTTTCGGATTTCGGGACGGATCGCATTCATCATCCGGTGAGCAAATGTACGCGCCATCGGCGTCCGGCGTGCGCGGTGGCGTTGATCATTCGAAAACAGCATCGAGCCTGAGAACAGGTCGTAGACGGGTCCGGACGTGATCCCGAGCAGGTCCATTGTCTCGGTCTCAATCTGACGGGTCAGCGCCGGGTCGTTCGACAGCGAAAGGCTCTCTTGCGTGAAGGTGATGAGAATGCCGTTGCGGTCGTGAACGACCGGGCCGAGTGAGCTCAGTATCACAATGTAGTCATGATCGCTGATGTCGTCAGGTCGCGGCGTGACCGGTGGGCAATCCGCGATCTCGACCAGTCCCGCGTTCATCGCCGACATCTCTCTGCTCTGATACAAGCCCGCTGCCCGTGAGCATATCAGCGATCTCAGATTGGTGATGCTGTTTCAGGAGGCACAAGCAAAGGAAGGCCAGGATCGCAGGACCCTGGCCTTCGAACGTCGGTTTGGAACGTGAGAACGTCCGTTCGGAACGGAAATGAGATCAGCAGTCGCGCCGGCGCATACACCGATACCAGCGGCGGGTGTGCCAGCCGTGGCGATATGCGCAACGCCGCCGCATGACCCGGCAGTACCGGCCTGCGCGGTAATGCGAATAGTAGTACGGCGAGTAATAGTAGGGTGTGCCGAAGTAGATCCGGACTCCGCTCCGTCTCCGGAAACGCCGAAACCGCCGAATGCGACGATGCCGGCGGCGGAAGGACCTGCGAGCGAATCTCCGGCCGCGAAATGCTCGGCGCCCGCGAAATCTCCGACCTCTGGCGCGACGCCCGCGCCGCACGAAGATCACGGCACCGGACTTGGCCGTGGGCGCCGTCAGTGCAGTGCCGAGTTGCCCAACTTGAGGAGCGACGGCACCGGCCATTGCCGTTTGAGGAAAGCCGAGCCATGACAGTGTCAGCATGAGCGCGGCTAACCAGCCAATACGAATGGAACGCATAGGTTCTCCCGTACTTGTATTCATTCAGAGCAGGATCAGCGTGGTTCCGCCGAAGCGATACCGCGCTTCGCGATCACCTGGGGACGGGACATCCGAGTTGCGGCAATGTGACCTTTGGGCCAATGTGGCCAAACCCGAACTTGGTCCCTGTCCGAAGGGGATAGTTGCTCGTTAGTGCCGCAAGCAGCGACACGAGCCTTCCCGAATGCTAGTTTCGAACACGTGTCGGAAACACTAACGTTGATCAGCATCAAATCTGCGACAAGAATGTGTTTGCCGCGTCCCGCATGCGGCAAAACACCTAAGCGCTTTTGTCGTGGCTCGGGGCAGGACTCACGTGCCGTGAACAGCCCGCCAGATCTTCTCCGGGGTCAGCGGCATATCGATATGGTCGACATCCCACTCTGACAGCGCGTCAAGCACGGCATTGACGACGGCCGGCGTCGCGCCGCAGCAGCCCGCTTCACCGGCACCCTTCACACCAAGAGGGTTGCGGTGCGTCGGCGCATCCTCGTAATAGCGAACGTCCATGGGCGGCATATCGTCAGCACGCGGCAGGCAGTAGTCCATGAGGGAGCCGGTGAGCAGTTGTCCGGAGTCGGGGTCGTAGACAACTTCCTCCAAAAGAGCCTGCCCGATCCCTTGTGCGATTCCCCCCATGACCTGGCCATCGCAGGTCATCGGGTTGATGATCTTGCCGAAGTCGTCAATGGCCCAAAACCCAATGACCTCGACAACTCCGGTATCTGGATCAATCTCGACCTCAGCAGCATGCACACCGTTCGGGATGGTAATGATCTCGCGCGCGAACGTGGCATGGGCATTCAGGAAACCGCTTTCACCTCCCGGTGGCAGCCGTGACGGGTCGGATGCAGCGGTTGCAAGTTCGGCCAAGGAAACGGCCTGTCCGGTCTTAGTGTCACGGGCTGATGTATCGACGAGTTCGATATCATTCGGTGTTGAGTTCAAAAGGTGCGCTGCCAACGTCCGCAGGTGCGTCGCCGCTTGCTCAGCTGCGGCCAGCACCGCGTTGCCGCCGACTTCCATACCGCGCGAACCACCGTGCCCGCCACCGGTCTCGGTCAACGCCGTATCGGCTTGGCGAAAGCGAATGCGGTCGAGGGCGATCCCCAGTTGATCGGAGAGTATCTGCGCGTGCGCCGTTTCGTGACCCATCCCGGTTGAGTGACTCCCGACATCGAGGGTAACGGTCCCATCGGTGTCAAACGTCACTTTCGCCTCTTCCTTCGGCGCGCCGCCCGTGCATTCGAGGTAAGGCGCCAGCCCAAATCCACGCCGACGTCCCCGTGCGCGTGCCTGAGCGGCGCGTTCGGAGAAGCCTGCATAGTCCGCCAGCTGAAGCGCCTGATCGAAGACGACGGGAAAGTTGCCGCTGTCGATCGACAGGCCCATGGATGTTTTCCAAGGCAGCGCGTCGGTTGGGATGAGGTTCTTGCGGCGCAGCTCGATGCGGTCGAGCCCAAGCTTGCGCGCGGCAAAGTCAATAACGCGCTCGATATGGAAGCTTGCTTCCGGACGACCGGCGCCGCGGTAGGGGTCCGTTTGCGACGTGTTCGTAAATACGGCTTCCGCAGAGTAGTAGAGCACCGGGAAGGCGTAGGGGCCACCTTGGGTCCGTGCTGAGCCGGCCGTCGGCGTGAACGGCCCCATCGTTCCGCACCAGGCGCCGACGTTGCCGATATTCGCAACCTTGAGTGCTTGGAACGTGCCGTCGGCGTCCAGCGCAAGTGTAACGGTCGAGACCTGATCGCGGCCGTGCACATCGCTGAGGAACGACTCGCTGCGATCGCCGACCCATTTCACCGGTCGACCGTCGAGCAGCCGTGACGCATGAAGCAGCAGAGCGGGCTCGGCATACAGCGCGTTTTTGACGCCAAAGCCGCCTCCGACATCCGGCGCAACGTGGCGCAGTTTATCTTTGGGAACGCATAAGATCTGCTCTGCGAAAACGTCGCGGTTGGCGTGAATGTTCTGAGAGGAATTCCACAGCGTGTAGCTATCGTTCGCCGGTTCGTACATTCCGACGCATCCGCGCGGCTCCATTGCGACGGCCGTCACGCGGCTGTTACGCATTTCAAGCGTGATCACCTGATCCGCGTTTTCGAGCGCGGCCGCGACGCCGTCACGGTCACCAAGCTCGTAGTCCAAGCAAATGTTGTCGGGGGCAATGTCCCACAGCACGGCTTCGCCGTGGCCGCGCGCAGTCTTCTGTTCAACGACAGTCGGCAGCTCTTCGAAATCAATTTCGATCATTTCAAGTGCATCGAGCGCCTGCGCCTTTGTCTCTGCAACCACGAGCACAATGGGTTCGCCGGCGTGGTGTACGTCATCAACTGCAAGGCAATGGCGGTCGGGTATCCGGATCGGGCTGCCGTCGCGCAACGTTCGAATTGCGCACTTTGTCGGGATCGGACCGTACCCGCATGCGACCCATTCAGCACCTGTCACAATCAAAAGAACACCGGGCGCCGATCGCGCGCCGGCAACATCGAGATGTGTGATCTTGGCGTGGGCCATCGGAGAGCGAAGAAGTGCTGCGTGTGCAACATTCGTTGGCGTCAAATCATCGATGTACTGTCCCGCTCCGCGCAGGAACCGGTCGTCTTCAACGCGGAGAACGGACTCGCCAATCCGCACTCGCCCGTGTTGTTCTAGGGATTCGCTCATGCCATCTCTCCAGGTCGTGTAGTATTGGCGCAGGTGACCTGCGCAGGCCAAACCCCGGACCAGACGGTAGCTTGCGCTGCCACCGGCTTTCCGCAGACCTTCTGTAAAGTCGTAGTCGCACCCGTGCAGCCCCGACAAACAAGTTTCAACTGGGAGGATCAAGAATGCAAACCGACGCCCGAGAGCTGTTGCAGGCGCTGTTCGCTGCAGCCGTCAAGTCGGCTGATCCTGCCCATTGTGTGCCACCAAATCTCCCGTCACCACCGTCCGGTCGCACGATTGTGGTCGGCGCGGGCAAGGCCGCTGCCGCAATGGCGCGTGCGTTTGAAGTCGCGTGGCCCGGCCCATGCGAAGGGGTTGTTGTCACGCGCTACGGGCATGCCGTCTCAACAGATCAGATCCGCGTCATCGAGGCAGCTCACCCCGTGCCGGATGCTGCAGGTGCGGATGCCGCACGGCAAATCATGGCGGCTGTGAGCGGTCTCACGTCGGATGATCTCGTTGTCTGCCTGATGTCTGGCGGTGCATCTGCGCTGCTCACGATGCCAGCCGGAGATCTGACGTTGGACGACAAGCAGGCCGTCAATCGTGCGCTCCTGAAGTCCGGCGCAACAATTGGCGAGATGAACTGCGTCCGCAAACACCTGTCCGCGATCAAGGGCGGTCAGCTTGCGAAAGCGGCGATGCCGGCACGGGTTGTCACGCTCGCAATTTCGGATGTCCCGGGCGACGGTCCCGAAGTCATCGGCTCGGGCCCGACCGTCCCGGATCCAACAACACGCACTGATGCGCTTGCGTTGCTGGACGCCTACAAGATCAAACCGCCGCCCCGCGTTCGGGCCTGGCTCGACAATCCGGAGAGTGAGACGCCGAAGGTGGGGGATCCGGCGTTTGCAACATCTGAGTTTCATTTGATCGCAACGCCACAGGCGGCACTCGAGGCCGCTGCCGCGGTCGCCCGGCAGCGCGGGGTTACGCCAGTCATCATTGGCGATGCGATTGAAGGCGAAGCGCGCGAGGTTGCAATCGTTCACGCTGGGATTGCGCGGCAAATCGCGCGGCATAGTCAGCCAGCAGCACCGCCGGCTGTCTTGTTATCTGGCGGGGAAACCACGGTTACGGTGCGCGGTGCCGGACGCGGTGGACGCAACGCGGAGTTCCTGCTGGCGCTGGCGGTCGCTCTCGGCGGTGATCCGCGCATAGCGGCCATTGCGTGCGATACCGATGGCATTGACGGCACGGAGGATAACGCCGGCGCCGTTGTCTTGCCGGATACGATTGCACGGGCAACGGCTGCCGGCCTCGACCTGTCGTTGCGTCTCGCGGATAACGACGGATACGGCGTATTCACCGCGCTTGGAGACCTCGTCATGACCGGCCCCACGTTGACGAACGTGAACGACTTCCGGGCCATCCTGGTGCTGGATCCGGGCCGTAACGACTGATGCGTGGGTGCATCAAGGAAACACGCGGGCGTCCCGGTAGGCTTGGATCTGCGCAAGAAGCGCCGCGTGCGTATCGACGCTGTCACGAAAGCCGGCATTGCGCAGTTTCGTCATGCTGTAAAATACGTCGTGATCCTGGTTCAGTGCAAAATCCGCAAAGTCCCATAGGACGACGTCGGACATTGGTTGATCGATGAGGTTATGCTCGGTCACCAGTTGCTGCCAGAGCGGTTCCTTGTCGGCCATCCAAGTGCCGAGCCGCAGGGGGCGGACTGGCCCGGTTTCGAGATCATAGAGATCGGCAAGGCGCGGCCAGAATCGCTGCCAGCGGTAAGGCTCACCATTCGTGACATTGAACGCCTGATTGGCACACGCCGGCGTAATGGCCATGAACCGCATGGCACGTGCCAATTGCGTTGCGTCCGTCAGTTCGGCCAGAGCGGTGAATGCGCCAGGTTGGCCGGGATAGTCCAATGCCATGCCGCACGCACGGCAGATCGCGGCCCAAACCCCAAGAACGGCAACGAGATTGCGCGGGCGCTCCGGCGCAAAGTCGGTGATAAAATTTGGTCGCGATGCTGACCAAGTCCACCGTTCGCCCGCCTGCCGCGCACGCAGATAGTCCTCTTGATCATAGTAGAAGTTGGGCGGCAGATGGCGCGGATCGTCTTCGTAGGCCGGCGTTGGAAACGCGCCAAGATGCATGCCGTACCACTTGCCGCCTTCGACGAGGTGCACGTGCTGAAGGCCTCGCGCGCGGGTGTCGACAGCGTCGAGCACGTCGGTGAGCATGCGGACATTGTCGGCAACGCTTTCAACGCCGGTCTCACCATGGGGCGCGCGACAGCAGTAAAAGAGATGCGTGACATCCGTGAATGCGGAACTGATCTCACGCAGTGCATCTGCGTCCGTCAGGTCCGCTGAGATGTATCGAACGGAGGTGCCATGGCCGACGGGTGGGTTGCGCGCGATGCCGATAACGTCCCAGTCCGGATCACCGGCCAACAGGTCGACGAGGCGCTTGGACGTTGCGCCGGTCGCGCCGGCAACCAGAGCTTGATATCGCGCGGTCATGCAACGCCTCCCCGACAGACCTGACGCCGAGACTTTCGTGCTGAGCGGATTTGGAGTCAGGTCGTTTGCAGCGTTCCGACACAGTTGAGAACGTCGCGGCTTCGTGTAACCCGGTCGCCCCAACGCGCATCGAAATCGGCAACAAGGCCCTTGAGTGCAGCCGAGTCCTGAATGGCCGATGCGGCGGCAACATCTGCAAACTCATAGAACGCAAAATGCACGCTGGGGTCGGTTTCGCTCCAGCAACGCCACGCTCGAAGCGCTGAAAACTTGGCGACGGCATCTGGAAGATGCTCGTCTTGATACCAGGCATCGAAATCGGGGCGGTCAGCCGGGTCGGCGACCACTGCACGCACCATAAACGTTCCTGTCCCGGTTACGACCATCGACCTCTCCGTCGTTATCGCTCAGTTCCGTTGAGACATGTACCACAGCTCTGGCAGCTTGTGTGGTTGGCCGGCGCACAAGCCAGTGACGCTAATGCCATAGGCTCACATTGATACTGCCGAATCTCTGTGAGCCGAGCCAGATTGACAGTTGCAATCGCACTCGAGAATTGACCTGGGCGATCCTGTGGTGTGCACTGGCTTGGCGTACTTATCAGGAATCGGGCGGATATCGCACGGAGATGCGAATGCGGTCCAGGAGGAGGAAACGCAATGTTGCGTAGGAATTGGTTGCGTGGCGCAGGGGTCGCTGCGTTAGCGCTTGCCGTTGGCGCATTCGGCTCGCAGGCGTTAGCCCAAGGCAAACTCAAAGTTGGTATTGTCGCGTTTTACACCGGAGCTGCAGCCGGCCCGTTTGGCATTCCCTCGCGCAACGCGGCGGAATTGATTATCGAGGCGATCAACAAGGGCGAGGTTCCGGCACCCTACAACTCCAAGGGCGTGGCAGGCCTTGAAATCGAACCCGTCTACGTTGACGAGGCCGGCGGCACGACCAAACAGGTCACCGAGTACCGCAATATGATCCAGCGCCAGGGCATCGACGCCGTGGTCGGCTACATCTCGTCGGGCAGCTGTCTTGCTGTTGCGCCGGTCGCGGAGGAGCTGAAGACGTTTACGATCCTGTTCGACTGCGGCACGCCCAGGATCTACGAGGACGGCAAGTACAGCTACGTGTTCCGCACGAGTGCCACGGCGACGATGGATAGCGTCGGTGCCGCACGCTACATCGCCACCAAGTTTCCGGATACGGCCAGCGCGCAAGGCATCAACCAGAACTATGCCTGGGGACAGGATTCCTGGCGCGACTTCGAACTGGCGATGAAACAACTCCTGCCGGCAGTCAGTGTGAAAGAGCCGCTGTGGCCGAAATTGTTCCAAGGGCAATATGGTGCCGAGATCTCTCGTTTGTCCGTAACGCCACCCCAGATTCTGCACTCATCCTTGTGGGGCGGTGATCTTGAGAGTTTCATCCTGCAGTCGGCAGCGCGCAGCCTGCATAAGCGCACCAAAATGGTCATGACGACGGCGGAAACGGTCATGTTCCGTCTTGGTCGCCGCCTTCCTGATGGCGTGATTATCGGTGCGCGCGGGCCCTATGGCGTGCTGGCCCGAGATACCGAGTTGAACCGTTGGTTCCGTACGAAGTATCAGGATCGTTTCAACACGCCACCGACCTACCCGGCTTACCAAATGGCGCAAGCCTTAGTTGGCTTGAAACTCGCGTATGACGCGGCAGCGAAAGATGCTGGCGGTAAAAAGCCGACGTCGGAACAGGCTGCGGCGGGGTTGCGCGGAAAGACGTTCGAGGCGTTCGGTACGACGGTTGAGATGAAGCTCGGCAATGGCCAGCAGGCGATTACCGAGACGGCCTATGGCATCAGCAAGTGGGACTCGAAAACGGGTCAACAGTCCATCAGCGAGATCGTTTACTACCCGGCAACGTGTGTGAATCCGCCCGACGGCGTTAAGAGCGTCGACTGGATTCGTGGCGGCATGAAGGGTGCGTCTTGCTGATACGACGACCGGATGACGTGCGCTCAACACAGTTGCGTGCGCGTCGTCATGCCGGAGCGCGGATCCCCATTGTTCGGTGTCCGCGCTCGGGCTTTCACTCACAAGACACACCGTGTGGCGGCGATCGTCAGAGACACTTGACCCACCGTGTTCGTGGACGGCTTTACGCCTGAGCCAAGGCGCCCAGTTGCCGTGCTGATCAGCCTTGAAACGCGCCGCGCGTCACGATCACAACCCCAACGCGAAAGGTCCATGACATGCACCTGGGGGAGCCCGCATGCTAACCGCACTTGCCATCGTGATCGACGGTCTGATCGAGGCCTCGTACTTGTTCCTCGTCGCTCTCGGTTTGACGCTGATCTGCGGCGTTATGAAAATCCTCAACGTCGCGCACGGCTCATTCTACGCCTTCGGCGCATACGCGTCCGCGACGATCATCGGCTGGTGGTTTGCGACGGGCCTGCCCGGCGCGGGCAGCTTCGTGATGATGGTAGCAGTTGCCGTCGCGCTCGGCTGCATCTTCGGTCTCATTCTCGAAGTCGGTTTGCTGAAGCGCATGTACGGTCGCGATGAGGTCATCATCGTCCTGGTGACATTCGCCAGCTTCTTGATGCTCGAAGACGTCATCATCTGGATCTGGGGTGGCAATCCCTACTTTGCATTCGAGCCGTATTCGCTGCTTGGAGAAACGCAGTTCGGAACGCTGATCTATTCAAATTATGATTTCGCGTTGATTGCGCTTGCTGTCGGCCTGGCCGTGTTGACATGGATCTTGCTCAACCGAACGTCGCAAGGCCGTTTGCTGCTTGCCGTTATTCATGATCCCGAACTCGCCGCCGCATTCGGCATCAACGTCAACCGCTACTTCACCATGACGTTCATTATCGGAGCTGCGCTCGGTTGTCTCGGCGGGGCCGTAATGGCGCCCAAGATCTCTGTCGCGCCGGGCATTGGCGTTGAGGTTATCGTTCTGGCATTCGCAATCGTCGTGATTGGCGGGATGGGCAGTATCTGGGGGGCGATCGTTGGCGCGCTGACCGTCGGCTTAACCCGCGCCGCCTCGGTCCATCTCTTCCCGCAAGCCGAACTGTTTGTGATCTATGCCGTCATGACGCTGGTGCTCGTGTTTCGGCCGGAGGGTCTTTTCATGCGCCAGAAGGCCCGCAAGATTTAAGGATCACCATGTCTCCGACCGTTCAAACCGTTCTTTTGTATGTGATCGCACCATTGGCGCTGGTCGCAGGGGTTTTCCTGCCGGACTGGGCCGTGTTTCTTGGGATTGTTAGTCTCGCAAAAGGGCTGGTTGTCCTGGGCCTGATGTTGTTGTGGCGAACCGGTCTGGTCTCATTCGGGCAGGGCTTGTTCTATGGCGCGGGGGCCTACACGGTGGGCATCCTGCCGCTCTACGTACCGATCAGCGACGCGTTGCTGTTGGTTCTCGTCTCTGCGATCGGTGCCGGCATTCTCGCATTCTTCCTGGGCTTCTTGTTGCGGCGCTATCGTGAGATCTTTTTCGCGATGCTCTGCATGGCCTTTTCCATGATCTTCTACGGCGTGCTGGTGAAGAGCGAGAGCCTCGGCTCGACCGACGGCTTCAACGTCGTCCAGACCAGCTATCTCGGATACGTACCCGCTGACCCTCAGGAACTGCAGCGCATTTTGTATGTCATGACGGCTCTCATCGCATGGCTCTCCTGCCTGTTCGTCGACCGGTATCTCACGAGCACGATGGGCAGTTTGACGAGGGCTATTCGCGATAACGAATTGCGCGTCGAATATCTCGGCTTCTCCGCACGTGTCGCAGTTCATTTCAAGTTCGTTGTTGCAGCCGTACTCGCGGGTGCCGGCGGCGCACTAGCGGCAATCGCGATCGGTCACGTCGACCCGGAGATGGTGTGGTGGATCCAGTCAGGCGAGTTCGTTTTCGTAACCGTCCTGTCCGGTGTCGGGAACGTTCTTGCGCCACTCATTGGGTCAATTGTGTTTGAGATCTTGAGGACATTCGCGGTCGAGTACGCGCCGCAGGCTTGGCAGTTCGTTGTCGGGGGATGTTTGCTCGCGGTGATCATGTTCCTGCCCGGTGGGCTGTGGAGCCTGATCGAAAGATCAAGGGAGGGCGAGCATGGCGCCGATCCTACGCGCTGAGAAGCTGAACAAGACTTTTGGCGCCGTTGTCGCGGCTGATGATATCAACGTCATCATCAACGAGGGCGAAGTCATTGGCGTGATCGGCGCGAACGGGGCCGGCAAGACGACGTTCGTCAACATGGTCACGGGCTATCTGACGCCGACCAGCGGCCGCCTGTTCTTTTATGATCGCGACATCACCGGCTTCGACCCGAAGCACGCGACGGATCTCGGCATCTGCCGCTCGTTTCAAATTCCGCAACTCTTCGCGACGGCCACGACCTTCGAGAACCTGATGATCGCCATGGGCGTTGCCGAAGGCGGCGCGATGCCGTTCTGGCGGCCGTTGGCCACCGCCGATCGTATGGGTCGCTGCGAGGACGTGCTGCGGCGGTATCAGATCTTGGAGTATCGCGACCAGTACGCACAAACCTTGCCGCAAGGTGTTCGCAAACTCCTCGACATTGCCATGGCCAGCGTCCACGCCCCGAAGCTGCTGATGTTGGACGAGCCGACAAGCGGCGTAACCGCGGCCGAGAAGTTTGCGATCATGGATATCGTGATTGCCGCGCTCAAAGAGCAGAACGTGACAACGCTGTTTGTCGAGCACGACATGGAGATCGTGTCACGGTACGCAACCCGCGTTCTCGCGTTCTACGACGGCCGGATCATTACCGATGCACCGCCGGAAGAAGCCCTGCGCGACGAACACGTGCGGCAGTACGTGATTGGCGACGTGCTGCACACCGCAGCAGCCGCAGGCGAGTGAGGCTGGAACCATGCTGAATGTTAACGGTCTCAACGTCTATTTCGGTTCGCAGAAGGTCCTGGACCAGGTCTCGCTCGACTTGCCGACAGGGATCATGGCGGGTTTGATTGGTCGCAACGGCGCCGGCAAGACCACGTTCATGCGCGCGGTCATGGGGTTGATCAAAAAGATCGATGGCGCCGTCGTTTTCGACGGTCTGGACTTTGCGACACTGCCGACGCATCGCCGCGCCGGTCTCGGTGTCGGTTACATGCCGGAGGACCGGAAGCTGGTGCCGGAGTTCACGGCCGAAGAGAACGTGCTGCTGCCGGCGTGGTCGACGCGCATGGAGAATGCCAACGATCGGCTGCAATGGGTCTATCAGAAGATGCCGGAAGTCGCGGGCTTTCGCGACCGGCGTGCCAATCAATTGTCCGGTGGTCAGCAGAAACTGGTTGCGCTTGCGCGCGCCCTGTTGTGCGGCAACAAAATGCTGCTGCTCGACGAGCCGTTCGAAGGCGTTGCGCCGGCGCTCGCGCAACGCCTGGCTCAGATCATTTTCGAACTGAAGCAAGAGGGCATGGCGGTCCTGATCGCGGACTCCAACGAGCAGCACGTCCGCGATCTCATCGACCGCACCTTCATGATCGAGCGTGGTGCGATTTCCGTTCGTGCGAGTTAAAGCGTGTCGCGCTAAATCAGATTCAGGTCTTTCGTTTGCGCTGTTCGCGAGTTTTTACGTGCGCTACCGCTCGCGACAGGCGCTCGCTGCTTGAGCGCGTTTTAGTTGGCGCTGTTCGCACGCTCGCAGGCTCGCGGCTCGAGCGCTGGCCATCCTGCGAGGACGGTTTCAGGCCGCGCCTGCGGCCCGGCGCGTT